>AP026065.1:0-300000 GCA_024349705.1 Buchnera aphidicola (Ceratovacuna japonica)
ATGTCCAAACTAATTAATTTTGATGTAATAGTAGTAGGAGGGGGGCATGCAGGCACAGAAGCTTCTATTATTTCAGCAAAAAAAAATATGAAAACTTTATTATTAACTCAAAATATTAATAAAATTGGTGAACTTTCTTGTAATCCTTCTATAGGAGGTATAGGTAAAAGTCATTTAGTAAAAGAAATAGATGCATTAGGAGGTATTATGGCAAGAATAGCTGATAGATCTTGCATACAGTTTAGATATTTAAATACTAATAAAGGATTTGCAGTAAGATCTACTAGAATGCAAGTAGACAGATATTTTTATAAAAAATATGTCCATAAATTTTTGTTTAAAGAAAAAAAACTTTCTATAATAGAATGTGAAGTTTCAAATTTAATATTAAAGAAAAATAAAGTAATAGGAGTAGTAACAAAATTAGGTAGTAGATTTTATTCTAAATCTGTAGTCTTAACTACAGGGACTTTTTTAAATGGAAAGATTTATATAGGAAAAAAATATTTTTTTGGTGGAAGATTTAATGATTTTTCTTCTATAAGTTTATCTTCAAATTTAAGAAAGTTTCCTTTTAGATTTGGAAGATTAAAAACTGGAACTCCTCCGAGATTAGATTCTAGAACTATAAATTTTAATAAATTAGAAAAACAAAAAAGTCATGTAATTAGATCAAATTTTTCTTTTTTAAATGAAAAAAATAAAAAGTTGCCTCATGTTCCTTGTTATATAACATATACTAATAAATTAACTTTCGACATAATAAATAAAAATATTAAAAAGAGTGCAATGTATTCTGGTATAATAAAGAGTGTAGGTCCAAGATATTGTCCATCAATTGAAGATAAAATAGTTAGGTTTCCAGATAGAAAGAAACATCAGATATTTTTAGAACCTGAAGGAATAAATAGCTTTTATATTTATCCGAACGGTATTTCTACTAGTTTTCCTAAAGATGTTCAGAAAAAAATTTTATCTACTATAAAAGGGTTAGAAAATTCTAAGATATTAAATTTTGGATATGCTGTAGAATATGATTTTTTTGATCCTAGAGATTTAAAAAAAACTTTAGAAAGTATTTATATAGATGGATTATTTTTAGCAGGCCAGATTAATGGAACTACAGGATATGAGGAGGCTGCTGCTCAAGGATTACTGGCTGGAATTAATGCATCTTTATATAGCTCTAATAGTCCTGGATGGTTTCCAAAAAGAGATTTATCTTATTTAGGTGTTTTAGTAGATGACTTATGTATTAAAGGCGTAAGTGAACCATATAGAATGTTTACGTCTAGATCTGAAAATCGTCTTTTTTTAAGAGAAGATAATGCAGACATAAGATTAACGAAAGTAGGAAAAATGTTAGGAACTATAAGTAATTCTAGATGGAAAAGATATTGTGAAAAAAAAAATAACATAAAAAAAGAAATTAATAATTTAAAAAAATATAAATTATTTGCAGGTTCTTTAGATGGCGCAATATTAAAAAAAAAATTTGGAATTTTTTTAAAGGGAGCTTGTTCTTGTTATGAAATTCTTAAAAGACCTAATTTTGATATTGAAAATTTTAATTTTTTAAAAAATTTTAAATTTAAGTCTAATGATATTGAATCTATTAAGCAAGTAGAGATAATATCTAAATATGAAGGTTACATAAAAAGACAAAATAAAGAAATTGAAAAGGTTAGTTTTTATGAAGATATTGCATTGCCTTTAAAATTTGATTATTCTAAAATAATTGGTTTATCTAAAGAAGTAATTTACATATTAAATAAATATAAACCATGTTCTATCGGCCAGGCAACTAGAATTCAAGGAATTACACCAGCAGCAATATCTATTTTATTAATTAATATAAAAAAAAAGTTTATTAAATATTAATTTTTATGATAGATTTTTTATAATGTTTTTGTTTTTTTAAAAAATATGTTAATAAATTAAATTTATATAACATAAGAAAATTATATATTTTTAAATAAAAGGTTTTTATTTAATGAACTTAACCTATATTTTTAATACTAAAGAATATATTAATCATCATTTAACACATTTACAAATAGATATAAGAAATTTTTCTTTTATAAGTCAAAGTAATATGGAAAATAGTTTCTGGGTTTTAAATATAGACTCTATTTTTTTTTCTAATTTTTTATGTATTTTGTTTTTGATTATATTTTTTTTAATTTCAAGAAAATTTAGTTATAGGAATCCTGGAAATGTTCAATCTATAGTAGAAATAATAATAATTTTTATAAATAACAATATAAAGAAAATAATTAATAAAAATAATATTTATATTTCTTCTTTATCTTTAACGATATTTGTATGGACATTTTTAATGAATTTCATGGATATTATTCCTGTAGATTTTATTCCATATATTTCTAAAAAATTATTTAATTTAAATAATATAAAATGTGTTCCATCTTCTGATATAAATATTACTTTATCTATGGCTATTAGTGTATTTTTATTAATAGTATTTTATAGTATAAAATATAAAGGAATAAAAAATTTTGTTTTAGACTTTTTTACTAAGCCATTTTCTAATCCATTTTTTTTTATGTTTAATTTTGTATTAGAAATAATAGGATTGACATCTAAAATTATATCATTAAGTTTAAGACTTTTTGGAAATATTTACTCTGGAGAAATTATTTTTATATTGATATCTTGTCTTATTCCTTGGTGGGCTCAATGGATTTTGTATGTTCCTTTAGCTTTTTTTCATATTTTGGTAATGTTTTTGCAATCTTTTCTTTTTATGACATTATCAGCAGTATATTTATCAATGGCAATTAAAAAATAATTTTTTTTTAAATTAGAGGTAATAAAAATGTCTCATATAAATATAGAAATGTTATACATTTCTGCAGCAATAATGTTAGGTCTATCTTCTATAGGAGCTGCAATAGGTATAGGAATATTAGGGAGTAAATTTTTAGAGGGCGCAGCTAGACAACCTGATTTAATTCCAACCTTAAGAACACAATTTTTTGTTATAATGGGTTTAGTAGATGCTGTACCTATGATAGTTGTAGGAATAAGTTTATATATTTTATTTGCTGTCATATAAATTTTTTTTGTTTTTTACAAATTATTAAAACACATTTTATTTTTTTTGTATTTTAAAAAACATTATTATGGAAAAAAATAGATGAATATTAATGCAACTATTTTAGGTCAAATTATATCTTTTTTTTTATTTGTATTTTTTTGTTCTAGATATATTTGGCCTAATATAATACAAGCCATGAGAGATAGACAAAAAGAAGTTTCTTTATCTTTTAAAATTGCAGAAAATATGAAATTAGAATCTATTAAGATAAAGAAAGAAGCTATAGAAAAAATTAATTTAGCTAAAAAGGAAGCTAAAGAAATAATTAAAAATGCAAAATATGATAGAAATTTAATTTTGGAAGCAGCAATTTTAAACGCAGAACAGAAAAGAAATAAGATAATATATGAAGGAACTAAAAGGTTAAAATTAAAAAAAAATATTATATTAAAAGATTTGAAAACAAAAACTTGTGATTTATCTATTTTTGCAGCTAAAAAAATATTAAGAGAATATTTAAAAAGAAAAAATATAAATAAAGTTTTTGATAAATCAAATTTTGATGTTTAATAATTTTATAGGAATATAATATAAATTATGATTTTAAAAACATTATCTAGACCATATGCAAAAGCAGCATTTAATTTTTCTAAAAAGAATTTTGTTATTTATAAGTGGTACAATATGTTAAAATTTACTAGTAAATTGTATTCTAATAATAGTATAAAAAATCTTTTTAGTTCTGTATTCGAAAAGAAAAAATTTGAAAAATTTTTTATAAAAATTTGTAAATATGATGTAGATTTAAATTTTAATAATTTTATAAAAATATTAGTTGAGGATAATAAACTTTATTTATTGAAAAATATTAAAAATATGTTTTATTATTATTGGAAAATAAGAAACAAAGTTATTAATGTTACCATATATTCTAAAGAAAAACTTTCTAATATTTTTATTAAAGATATACGTAATTTAATAGAAAAAAAATTTTTAAAAAAAATATTTTTAGAAAATGTTTTAGATAAATCTATAATTTATGGATTTATAATAAAAATAAATGACAAAATATTTGATAATAGTTTTAATAATTATTTGTATAAATTACGAAAATATATATTAGATATATTTTAGAGGTACAAAAATATGGATTTTAATTCAAAATCTATAAGTAATATTATAGAAGAAAGAATTTCTAAATTTAAAATTTTTAGTGAAAGTTATAGTAAAGGCAAAATAATTTCTGTAGCTGATGGAATTGTAAAAATAGTTGGTATATCTGATGTTATGTTAGGAGAAGTTTTGCTACTAGAAAGCGGAAATAAAGCTATTGCATTAAATTTAGAGAGAGACTGTGTAGGAGCGGTTGTATTAGGATCATATAAAAATTTGCATGAAGGAATGACAGTAAAATGCACAGGAAAATTTTTTGAAATACCAGTAGGTAATGGATTACTAGGAAGAATATTAAATAGTTTAGGTGAGCCTATAGATGGCAAGGGAAAATTAGATTTTGCTAAATACTCTTCAGTAGAATCTGAAGCTCCTGATGTTATATCTCGTTCTCCAGTAAACGATCCTATACATACTGGATGTAAAGCAATAGATTCTATGATACCTGTTGGCAAGGGGCAAAGAGAACTTATAATAGGTGATAGACAAACAGGAAAAACTACTATAGCTATAGATATTATTATAAATCAAAAAGAAACTGGAGTAAAATGTATATATGTATCTATAGGGCAAAAAATTTCTACTATTTTAAATATAGTTAAAGTACTAGAAGAGAATAATGTTTTAGAAAATACTATTATAGTAGTAGCTTCATCTTCTGATTCTGCTTCTCTTCAATATTTATCTCCTTACTCTGGTTGTACTATGGGGGAATTTTTTAGAGATAAAGGTGAAGATGCTTTAATAATATATGATGATTTGTCTAAACACGCAATAGCATATAGACAAATGTCTTTGTTATTGAAAAGACCTCCTGGAAGAGAAGCATTTCCTGGAGACATTTTTTATTTGCACGCGAAGTTGTTAGAAAGGTCTTCTAAAGTAAGTAAAGAATATGTTTTTAATAAAACTGAAGGAATAGTAAAGAATAATACTGGATCTTTAACTGCTTTTCCGATCATAGAAACTCAAGAAGGAGATGTTTCTTCATTCATACCAACAAACGTAATTTCTATAACAGATGGTCAGATTTTCTTAGAATCTAATTTGTTTAATTCTGGAATAATTCCAGCAATAAATCCAGGAATTTCTGTTTCTAGAGTTGGAGGCTCAGCTCAAACTAATATTATGAAAAAATTTTCTACAAAGATAAGAACTTCTTTAGCTCAATATAGAGAGTTATCTGTTTTTTCTAAATTTTCTTCTGATTTAGACGATATTACAAAAAATAATCTTTTACATGGAGAAAAATTAATTGAACTTTTTAAACAGTCAAAACATAAGCCTTTAAGTATAGCAGAACAATCTTTATTGTTGTTTTGTTCAGAAAATGGATTTTTAAACAATATTCCTTTAAAAAAAATTAATGTATATGAAGAATTATTGTTAGAATTTTTTAACACAAATTTTTTTAGTTTAGTAAATGAAATTAATTCATGTGGTTTATACAATAGCTTTATAAAAAATCAGTTTTTTAAAATAATAAAAAGTTTTAATTCAACAAATTTTTTTTGAAATTTTTAGGAAAATTTTATGTTGTCTTCAAAAACAATACGAAACAAAATTTTTAGTACTAAAAACACTAATAAAATAACTAGAACAATGGAAATGATATCTATATCTAAAATGAAAAAGATAAAAAAAAAAATTAGTAATAGCATTCCATATCAAATTTATTCAAAAAATATTATAAATAATTTGATGTCTAGTTCTTTAGAGTTTAAACATTTATATTTAACAAATAATAAAAAAATTAATAAAATTTGTATAATAATTATTTCTACAGACAAAGGATTGTGTGGAAGTTTAAATACTAATTTATTTAGAAAAATATTAATTGAAATAAAAAAATATAAAGACAGTTTTATAAATCTAATTGTTATGGGAAAAAAGGGGATAAATTTTTTTAAGAATTATTATAGTAATTTTATTATAGATAGTTTTAATTTTTCTAAGTTTTCATTTTTTGATAGCTCTTTAAAAATTTTAAAAACTGTTAAATATTTATATGAAAACAAAAAAATACAAAAAGTTTTTTTAGCGAGTAATAAGTCAAAAAATTCTGTAATTTTTAAACCTAAAATATTTCAATTATTACCTATTAATAATGAATTTGAAAATAAAAATTTTGATAGAAAATTTTTGTGGAGTTATATATATGAGCCTTATAACACTGTTTCGTTAAGTATTCTATTTAAAAAGTATTTAGAATCTACTATATATTGTAGAATATTAGAAAACTTATATTGTGAACATGCTTCTAGATTTTTTTCTATGAAACATGCATCTGAGAATAGTGAAAATATAATAAAAAATTTAAAACTAACATATAATAAATGTCGTCAATCTAACGTTACTAAAGAACTTATAGAAATTGTATCTGGTTGTTCATCAATTTTATAAGTATTATTTAAAAATATTTATAAAGGTTTTAATAAAATATGAATGTTGGAAAAATTGTTCAAATTATTGGAGATATAATAGACGTAGAATTTTCTAAAAATAAAATTCCAAAAATTTTTAATCAATTGAAAACAAAAAATAATAATAAAAATATTTTTTTAGAAGTTCAGCAACATATAGGAGATGGAATAGTTAGAACAATTTCTATGGGATGTTCTAATGGGCTTAAAAGAGGATTAAAAGTAAAAGATCTTGGGCATGGTATAAAAATACCAGTAGGAAAATCTGTACTTGGTAGAATTTTAAATGTATTAGGAAATCCTATTGATAAAAAAGGTAAAATAAAAAAAAATAATAAAGAAAAAGAAATAGAATATAGAGAAATACATAGATCTCCTCCAAGTTATTTGTCAAGACCTATAAACAACAAAATTCTAGAAACTGGCATTAAAGTTATAGATTTAATATGTCCTTTTTTAAAAGGAGGAAAGGTGGGTTTATTTGGTGGAGCAGGTGTAGGTAAAACTGTTAATATGATGGAGTTAATAAGAAATATTTCAAAAATACATTCTGGATTTTCTGTTTTTACTGGAGTTGGAGAAAGAACAAGAGAAGGAAATGATTTTTATAATGAAATGAAATCATCTAAAGTTTTAGATAAGGTAGCTTTAGTATATGGTCAAATGAATGAACCTCCAGGAAATAGATTGAGAGTAGCTTTTACTGGTATTACTTTAGCAGAAAAATTTAGAGATGAAGGAAGAGATGTTTTACTTTTTATAGATAATATATATCGTTATACATTAGCTGGAACTGAAGTCTCTTCACTTTTAGGAAGAATTCCTTCTGCTGTAGGATATCAACCTACGTTATCTGAAGAAATGGGGACTTTACAAGAAAGAATTACTTCTACAGAAGATGGATCTATAACTTCTGTGCAAGCTGTGTATGTTCCTGCTGATGATTTAACAGATCCTTCTACCATTACTACTTTTTCTCATTTAGATTCTACAGTTACTTTAAGTAGAGAAATAGCATCTTTAGGAATTTATCCTGCAGTTGATCCTTTAATATCTACTAGTAGACAATTAGATCCTGATATAGTTGGATCAGATCATTATAATATAGCAAAAAAAACACAAAAAATTTTACAAAAATATAAAGAACTAAAAGATATAATTTCTATATTAGGTATGGATGAATTATCAGAAAAAGACAAAATATTAGTTTTTAGAGCTAGAAAAATAGAAAAATTTTTGTCTCAACCATTTTTTGTAGCAGAGCCTTTTACTGGTTTTTCTGGAAAATATGTCAGTTTAAAAGATACTATTAATGGATTTAAAAAAATTCTTTCTGGAGAGTTAGATAATGTTCCTGAGCAATCTTTTTATATGATAGGAAAGGTAGAAGAAGTTTTTTATAAAAATGAAAAACATTAATATTAGCTTTTAACTATTTTTTTATGAGACATTATATGACTTTTTTTCTTAATGTTGTTAGTAGAGCAAAACATATATTTTCTAAAAATGTAATTAAAATTTATGTTACAGGATTAGAAGGCCAACTTTGCATATATTCAGGGCACTCTCAATTATTAACAGTAATAAAATCAGATCCTTTATACATATTAGATCATACAAAATCAGAAAACTTTTTTTATTTGTCTGAAGGTATTTTAGAAGTACAACCTAAGTTTGTAACTATATTATCTGATATAGTTATTTCAGTATCTGAAACTAGTTTAGAGGATGTATTAAAAAATAATAAAAAATATAAAAAAATTATTAGTTCTAATATTTTTTATAAAAATAAGATTTAAATATTTAAAAATTTTTATTAAATTAAAAAAATATTTTTTTTTATATGTTTAAAAAAATAAACTATATAAAATATAAAAAACTTAAAATATTAAAAGTTTAGTTTTTTAATTATATTTAGCGGCGGGTGTTTTAAATTCCTGCCGCAAATTTTTATATTTTTCTAGAAATCTATATTTTCTGCTTTTAAAGAATTTTTTTCTATAAAATTTTTTCTTAACTTTACAGAATCACCCATTAAAATTTTAAATAATTCGTTAGCTTTTTTACTATCTTTTATTGATACTTTTAACATTCTTCTAGTTTTTGGATTCATAGTGGTCTCCCAAAGTTGATTTGGATTCATTTCTCCTAGACCTTTATATCTTTGTATTATTATTTTTTTTTGTGAATCTCTTATTAGATTTTTTAACATATTTTTAAAATTAAAAAATTTATATGATATATTATTTTTTAATATAAATGTTTTTTTTTTGATCAATTCATTAATTTTTTTGCTAAGTCTTTTTATTTTGTAATATTCTTTTTCTTTAAAAATTTTTTTTGTTATTTTTATTATTTTTTTCTTTCCATATGCATATTTTTTTATTTTTATTGAGAAATTTTTGTTTTCGTTTTTATTTTTTATACTATATTTATAAAATGTATTATTATTTGAATTATTCTTTAAATCATTTATTAAATTTATTGTCCATTTTTCTATTTCTATTTTGTTTTTAAAAGAAAATAATATTGGACATTTTATTAAATAGTTAAATAAAAACATAAAAACTTTGTTTTGTTTATTTTCAATTTTTTTTTTAAGTTTTGTATAATAAAAAATTATTTTATATAAATTTTTTATATTTATTTTTTTTTTTTTAGGATGTGATTGATACATTTTACAATTTTCTATAGCATTTTTTATTTGGAAGGTATTTAATGTTTTTTCATCTTTTATAAATGTTTCTTTTTTTTTATATTTTATTTTGTATAAAGGAGGTTGAGCAATAAAAATATGACCGTTTTTTATTATTTCAGGCATTTGTCTATAAAAAAATGTTAATAATAAGGTTCTTATATGAGATCCATCTACATCTGCATCTGTCATTATTATTATATTATGATATCTTAATTTGTGAATAGAAAAAGAATTATCTACTATACCACATCCTAGAGCAGTTATTAAATTTGTGACTTCTTCTGAAGATAACATTTTTTCAAATTTAGATTTTTCTACATTTAATATTTTACCTTTTAAAGGTAATATTGCTTGATTTTTTCTATTTCTTCCTTGTTTCGCTGATCCTCCAGCTGAATCACCTTCTACTAAATAAATTTCTGATAACTTTGGATTTTTTTCTTGACAGTCAGACAATTTTCCAGGTATTGTACACGTTTCTAGAGTATTTTTTTTTCTAGTTATTTCTCTAGCTTTTTTAGCAGCCTCTCTAGTTTTAATGGCATGTATTATTTTATTTATTATAGATTTAGAATCATTTGGATTTTCTAATAAGTATTCATTGAAATTTTTATTAACAGATGATTCTACAAAAGATTTTATTTCAGATGAAACTAATTTGTCTTTAGTTTGAGAAGAAAACTTTGGATTTTGCATATATACTAAAATTACTGCCCTTAAACCTTCCCTTGTATCATTTCCAGTTGCTACAATTTTATTTTTTTTATTAGTAAAATAATATTTTTCTATATAATTATTTATAGTTCTAGTTATAGCTGATTTAAATCCTGCTAAATGAGTTCCTCCATCTTTTTGTTTTATATTGTTAGTGAAACATAATATTTTTTCTGAAAATTTACTATTCCATTGCATAGATACTTCTACTTTTATTTTTTTTTTTTTTTTTAAAAAATAGAATATTTTATTATGTATTGGATTTTTGTTTTTGTTTAAAAATTTTATAAAATTTTTTATGTTTCCATTATTATAAAATTTTTTAATATTATTTTTGTTTTCACATTTTAAAAATATTGATATTTTAGGATTTAAAAAAGAAAGTTCTTTTAATCTTTTTGATAGAGTTTCATAATTAAATTTTTTTATATTTGTAAATATATTTTTATTTGGTAAAAATTTTATTTTTGTTCCTGTTTTTTTACTTGTTTTTATTTTTTTTAGTTCTGTTATAGGTTTTCCATACTTATATATTTGTTTAAATTTATTTCCTTCTCTATATATTGTTAAATATAGTTTTTCTGATAATGCATTGACCACAGATATTCCAACTCCATGAAGACCTCCTGATATTTTATAAGAGTTAGAATCAAATTTACCTCCAGCATGTAGCATTGTCATTATCACTTCAGCTGCTGGTATACCTTCTTCTTTATGTACATCTATAGGCATTCCTCTTCCATTATCTTTTATTGATATAGAATTATCCATATACATTTTTACAAATATTTTATTACAATAACCAGATATTGCTTCATCTATTGAATTGTCAACAACTTCAAAAACCATATGATGAAGACCAGTTCCATCATCTGTATTACCTATATACATGTTTGGTCTTTTTTTTACAGCATCTAATCCTTTTAATACTTTTATATTAGATGAATCATAAGAGTTAGACATTAGTTTTCTCTTTTTATTTTTTTTATATTTTTTAATATAAAATTAGTTTTTAAAATATTAAAGGCATTATCATATAAATATTTGACATATTATTTTTTTCTTGTATTTGTATTGTAGAAATATTTTTGTTCAATAGTAGACATATTGTTTCACTAAAAATATTTTGTAATATACTTAGTAAATACTTTATGTTTAAATTAAATTTTATAATACTATTATTATTTATTTTTATTAATATTTTTTCTTCTGCTGTTTCATTTTCTTCATTTTGAGAACTTATTTTCATAATATTTTTTTTTATATAAAATCTAGCCCCGTAGAAAGATGAATCTGATAATATAAAAATTCTATTTAAAGTTTTTTTAAACATTTTTAATTTTATTTCTATTTTTATTTCTGGGTTTTTTATTATTAAATTTTTATAATTAGGAAATGTTCCATCTATTAATTTAGTAGTAAATGATATTTTTTTTGTTTTTAGTATTAAATTATAGTTATTTATTAAAATTTTTATTTTTTCATCTTTTTCATTTAGTAATTTTAATAATGTTAATATTCCAGTTTTAGATATTATTATGGAATTATTTATAAAATTTTGATTTTTTAAAAATATCGTAGATATTGCTATTTTATATCCATCTGTTGCAGCTGATTGTATAGTGTTTTTATTTAATATAACAAATAATCCGTTTAAATAATATCTAGCATCATTTTTTGCCATGCAAAAATATGAATTTTTTATTATTTTTTTAAGATATTTTTTCTTAATAATAAATTTATAATGTTTTTTTAATGAACTAAATTTTGGATATTCTGAAGCTGATAATGTAGATAATTTAAATTTAATTTTTTTTATTTTTATTATCATAAAATTATTTTTCATATATATTAAAATGTCTATATTTTTTGAAAAGCTTTTACATATGTTTAAAAGTTTTTTTCCGGATACTGTTATTTTCCCAGAAGAAAATTCATGTTTTACATGCGTTTTTGTTATTAACTCTGTCTCTAAATTACTAGATATTAAAGATATTTTTTTTTTTTTTAGTTTTATTAAGACATTTTCTAAAATTGGATTATTATTATTTCTTACTAATATTAAATTTGATTTTTTTAATATTTTTAATAATTTTTTTTGTTTTATTATAAATTTCATAATGTTTTTTATAAAAAATAAATTTTAAATATATAAATATAATTATTAATATATATTTTTTATTATTAATATAATATTTCATTTTTTTATAAACATATTATATTTTTATAAAATATATTTTTAAAACAAACAAACATATTTTTTTTAAATGAAAATTTTTAATATTTAAAAATTGAGTTATAATATTTAAAAATATTTGTTTTTGGAGTATTACGTTATATGAAAAGAACTTATCAACCATCAATATTGAAAAGAAATAGATCTCATGGATTTAGATATAGAATGTCTACTAAAAATGGAAGGCATATTTTAAGTAGAAGAAGATTAAAATCTAGATATAAATTAACGGTTTCTTCAAAATAAAACTTATAAAATGTATAAACAATTTTCTTTTAAAAAAAAATATAGATTGTTAAAAAACAATCATTTTAATTTTGTATTTAAAAAATCTTATAAAGTTTTTAATAAAGAGTTTTTGATTTTAAGCAGAGAAAATTATTGCAAACATCCTAGATTAGGGATAAGAATATCTACTAAATTTATAAAATTTTCTTATAATAGAAATATAATAAAGAGGATAATAAGAGAAAGTTTTAGAAAAAATATAAAAAAATTATTTTTTATGGATTTTATTGTTATTATAAAGAAAAATATTTCTAAAGAAAAAAATTTTTGTTTATTTAAATCTTTATATAATCTATGGGAAAGATATTTTAATTCTATTTAAGTATTATAAATGTTAGTTATAATAATATTTTATATTAATATTTTATAAAGTTTTTAACAATTTTTTATAATTGTATAAAAGTTACATTTATTTTTTAAAAAACAAATTAATATTAAATAAAATATTAAAAAGAGAGAATAAAAATGTATTGGATTAAAAATATATTTATATTAATTTTTTTATTTATATTAGGATTTTGTGTATATAAATTTAATAATATAAATTTTTTTCATAATTCTTTTAATAAAGAAAAATTTAATAATATAAATTTAGAAAAAAGTTCTAATACTTTTAAAAATAAAAATATAATATTCATTGAAACTGATACTTTAAAAATATTAATAGATAAAAGTACAGGAAATATAGTTGAAGCTAGTTTATTAAAATATAATAAAAACGTATACAATTCAGATCCATTGTGTTTGTTAAAATCAAAAAATAATTTTATATATCAAGCAAATAGCGGAATATTAGGATTAGAAAAGTATAATTTTCATTATGATAATTTTTACAATAAAAAAAATATATTTGTATTGTCTAAAAATGATAATAATTTATTAGTAAAAATGAAATGGAATTCTGATAACAATGTAGTATCATATATAAAAACTTTTATTTTTGAAAAAGGAAAACATTTTATAAAAATAAAGTATGATATAATTAATCGTTCTGGAAAAAGTATAGATGTTTCTGTATATGGTAATTTAAATCAAAGTATAAATGTTGAAAAAGAAAATAAAAATTATGGTTTTGGAATGAGAACTTTTAGAGGAGCTGCATATTCTAATAATAAAGAAAAATATAATAAAATTAATTTTGATAGTATAGAGAAAAAAAGCTATCTTTCAAACTTTTCTAATAATAATAATTGGATAGCAATGGTTCAACCATATTTTGTATCAGCATGGATACCTGATAGTTCATTAAAAAACAAAATGTTTTTTGATAAAATAAATTTGAGAGATGTTTCTGTTGGATATATAACAGAAAAGTTTAAGATTGATTCTTACAATAGTAAAATTTTTTTTTCTAAATTATGGTTAGGTCCTAAAGTAAAAAAAGAAATGCTAGAAGTCTCAGATAGTTTACATTTTACAATAGATTATGGATTTTTATGGTTTTTATCTCAACCTCTTTTTCAATTATTATATTATTTACATAGTTTTTTAAAGAATTGGGGTTTATCGATAATAGCAATAACTTGTATAATAAAATTTATTATGTATCCAATATCTAAAATTCAATATTCTCAAATTGCTAAAATGAAAGGAATTCAAAGTGAAATAAATATTATAAAAGAAAAATACAAAGATAATAAGAACGTAATGAATAAAGAGATAATTAGTTTATATAAAAAAAATAATATTAATCCAATAGGTAGTTTTTTACCTTTAATAATACAAATGCCAATATTTTTATCTTTATATTATGTGATTATAGAATCAGTAGAATTGAGACATGCTCCATTTGTATTTTGGATACATGATTTGTCTGATAAAGATCCTTTTTTTATATTACCAATGTTAATGGGAATTACTACATTTTTATTACAAAGTGATTCTCAAGATGATAACAATGAAAATTTTCAAAAAAAAATAATTAATATAATGCCAGTATTTTTTACTATATTTTTTTTATGGTTTCCTTCTGGGTTAGTTTTATATTATATAATTAGTAATATATTAACAATAATACAACAAAAGATAGTTTATAATGAATTTAAAATATAAAAATATCTTTTTTTACAAATAAAAATGCATTTTTTTTGGAAAAATTTTTAATTATATGTATATTAAAGACACTATAGTTGCTTTAGCTACTCCTTATGGTATATCAGGAATTTCTATACTAAGAATTTCTGGTAGTAAAGTTAAAGAAATTTGTAAAAAAATTCTTAAAAGAGTTCCTAAATCTAGATATGCAAACTATTTAAATTTTTTTAATATTTCAGGAAAACAAATAATAGATAAAGGAATAGCGATAAGATATAAAAAACCTAATTCTTTTACTGGAGAAGATATTTTAGAATTTCAATGTCATGGAAGCGTTGTTGTAGTTGACATTTTACTAAAAAATATTTTATCTATTAAAGATGTTAGAATTGCAAACAAAGGAGAATTCTCTCAGAGAGCATTTTTTAATAATAAGTTAGATTTGTTACAAGCAGAAGGTATAGATGATTTAATAAACTCTAACTCTGAAAAAATGTTATTTTCTTCTTTAAATTCTATTAGAGGAAAATATTCTGATTATATAAATAAATTATCTAATAAAATAATAGATATTATAACAAATATTGAAATTATTTTGAATTCTGAAGATGAGCATCATACTTATATAAATAGATTGTTGCTAGAAAAAATAGACAAAGTAATAGATAATTTTAAACATGTTGTAAAAAAAATAGAAAAGAAAATTGCATTTAAAGAAGGAGTTAAAATAGTTATTACAGGAATACCTAATTCTGGAAAATCTAGTCTTTTCAACTCTATATTGTCAAGTAATAGATCAATAGTTACAGAAGTTAGTGGGACAACCAGAGATGTTTTAACAGAAAATTTTTATTTTGATGGAGTTTCTTTTAATATTTCTGATACTGCTGGTATAAATGATTCTAACGACAAAATAGAAAAAATAGGTATATTAAAAGCATGGAAAGAGATAAAAAAATCTAATTGTGTATTATTAGTTACAGATTGTAAAAATAGAAAATATTTTAAAAAAAATATTTTTAACAAAAATATAATAAAATATTTAGAATTAAATAATATATATTATGTTGTAATTTTTAACAAGTGTGATATAAATAACATTTCTCCTAATATAAAAGTTTGTAAAAATATTGCTTATATTAATTTGTCTGCTAAAAAAAAAATTGGAATAAATTTATTATTAAAATTTTTAAAAGAAAAATTATTATTTAAAAATTTTTCTAAAAATGTTTTTTTACACAGAAGTAGACATTTAAATTTAGTAAAAAAATCATTATATAAACTAATTCGATCTAGAAAATGTTTTAATAAATTTTATAATCTAGAAATTTTATCTCAAGATTTAAATAAATCTAAACAATTTTTAGATTGCATAGTTGGAAAATTTTATACTGATGATCTTTTAAAATCTATATTTTCGAATTTTTGTTTTGGAAAATGATTATTATTTAGTAAAAAATATGCCCGAAGGTGGAATCGAACCACCGACACGGGGATTTTCAGTCCACTGCTCTACCGACTGAGCTATCCGGGCAACTAAGATTTAATTATTTGCAATAAAATTATAAAAGTCAACTTATTTTTTGTTTTTTATTTAAGTATAACTTAAAAAATATATTTATAAAATATTATTTTTTACTTGAAAGTGCATGATATAATGCATATATATATTTTTAAGAACAAAATGTTTAAAAAATTCTAAAAATAATATGTTATTTTATTATTAACAAGGTATTAGAAAAATGAAAATTCGTCCTTTACATGATCGTATTATAATTGAAAGAAAAAAAAAAGAATCTAAATCTTCTGGAGGAATAGTATTAACAGGTTCTGCTGCTGGAAAGTCTTCCAGAGGAACAGTAATAGCTGTAGGAAAGGGCCGTGTGTTAGATAATGGTAAAATAAAGCCATTAGATGTTAAAATAGGTGATATTGTAATTTTTAATGAAGGTTATGGTGCTAAAACAGAAAAAATTGATAATAAAGAAGTATTGATTTTAACAGAAAGTGATATACTTGCTATTATAGAATAAGTAAATTAATGAAAACTATAAAAAAAATAATTTATTTTTTTTAACAAAATTATTAAAAGGAAAATTTATATATGGCAGCTAAAGATGTAAAATTTGGTAATGAAGCTAGGATTAAAATGCTTAATGGTGTTAATATATTAGCAGATGCTGTTAGAGTTACTCTAGGACCAAAAGGAAGGAATGTGGTGTTAGATAAATCTTTTGGAGCTCCTAGTATTACAAAGGATGGTGTCTCTGTAGCTAGAGAAATAGAGTTAGAAGACAAATTTGAAAATATGGGAGCTCAGATGGTAAAAGAGGTAGCATCAAAAGCTAATGATGCTGCTGGTGACGGTACTACTACAGCTACTTTATTAGCTCAAGCAATAGTTAATGAAGGACTAAAAGCTGTGGCTTCAGGGATGAATCCTATGGATTTAAAAAGAGGAATAGATAAAGCAGTAATAAATGCTGTTAATGAATTAAGAAAGTTATCTGTACCTTGTTCTAATTCCAAAGCTATAACTCAGGTAGGGACAATATCTGCTAATGCTGATGAAAAAGTAGGATCTTTAATTGCAGAAGCTATGGAAAAAGTTGGAAATGATGGTGTAATTACCGTTGAAGAGGGAACAGGATTACAAAATGAATTAGAAGTAGTTAAAGGTATGCAATTTGATAGAGGATATTTATCTCCTTATTTTATAAATAAACCTGAATCTGGAATAGTAGAATTAGAAAATCCATATATTTTAATGGTTGATAAAAAAATTTCTAATGTAAGAGAATTATTATCTATATTAGAATCTATAGCTAAATCAGGAAAGCCTTTATTAATCATATCAGAAGATTTAGAAGGAGAAGCTTTAGCTACTTTGGTTGTAAATTCTATGAGAGGAATAGTAAAAATTGCTGCAGTGAAAGCTCCAGGTTTTGGGGATAGAAGAAAATCTATGTTACAAGATATCTCTATACTAACTAATGGTTCAGTAATTTCTGAAGAACTTGCAATGGATTTAGAAAAGACTTCTATAGAAGATTTAGGTCAAGCAAAAAGAGTTATAATAACAAAAGAAAACACTACTATAATAGGAGGGTTAGGAAATAAAAAGGATATAAAAAATAGAGTTAATCATATTAGAAAAGAAATAAAAGAATCTACATCAGATTATGATAAAGAAAAATTAAACGAAAGATTAGCTAAGTTGTCAGGAGGGGTTGCAGTTTTAAAAGTAGGTGCTGCTACTGAAGTAGAAATGAAAGAAAAAAAGGCTAGAGTAGAAGATGCTTTGCATGCAACTAGAGCAGCTGTAGAAGAAGGTGTAGTTCCAGGTGGTGGAGTAGCTTTAGTTCGTGTAGCGCAAAAAATTTCTAAAATGTTAAGTGATAATGAAGATCAAAATGTTGGAATACGAGTTGCAGTTCGTGCTATGGAAGCTCCATTACGTCAAATAGTATCTAATTCAGGAGAAGAGCCATCTGTAGTTGCAAATAATGTAAAGGATGGTAAAGATAATTATGGATATAATGCAGCTACTCATAAATATGGAAATATGATAAAATTTGGTATATTAGATCCTACTAAAGTTACTAGATCTGCATTACAATATGCTGCTTCGGTCGCAGGATTAATGATAACTACAGAATGTATGGTAACTGATTTACCTAAAGAAGAAAAATCTGATTTAAATCATCCACAACCAGGTAATGGAATGGGTGGAATGGGTGGAATGATGTAATTTTTTTGTTCTTAAAAATTTATTGTATTTTAATATTTTCTTATCCTTAGAAATAATTTTCTAAGGATAAGTTTATACCAAAATTTTTTTATTTTTTAAACATAGTATAAAATTTTATGATAAATTGTAACAGTAATGATTTTAAAAATGGTTTAAAAGTGGTTTTTAATAATATTCCATTTAATATAGAAAATAGTGAATTTGTAAAACCAGGAAAAGGGCAAACTTTTGTTAGAGTAAAGATGAGAAATTTAATTAATAATAAGTTAATAGAAAAAACTTTTAGATCTAATGAAAATTTAAAAATTGCAGACATAGAAAATATTAGAGTTTCTTTTTTATATAGATCTGAAGATACTTTTTATTTTATAAATTTAAAAAATCACGATGAAATTTCAATAGAAAAAAAAATTTTAAAAAATGTATCAAAATTTATAATTCACAGAGAAAAATATTTTGGTTTAGTATGGAATAAAAAACTAATATCTGTATCTCCAGAAAATTTTATTAATTTAAAAGTAATAGGATTTGATCAATTTTCTGAAAATAAGTCAAATTATAAAAATAAACTAGCTATATTAAAAACTAGACTAAAAATTTTTGTTCCATCTTTTATAAAGATTAATGATATAATTAAAATAGATACTAGATCTCATAAATATGTTTCTAGGGAAAATAATAAATAAATAATTATATTTTATAAATTTTTTATTCATTATAATATTTTTTTATATATACTTTCTATAGCTATTCCATTCAAAATTTAACCATAAACTATTTCCTATTCTCATTCTATCTATTACTCTTTCTCCTAATAAAGTTTTCATTCCTTCATGATTTAAATTAGATAACATTCCTGTAGACCTTTTTGATGAAGATCTTCTATCTACTATTTGATTTATTACTACTTTTTCGTATCTAGATTCTGTTTGCATTCCTATTTCATCTATCATTAATAAATCCACAGTACTTAATTTATTTAACAAATTTTCTTCTGTTACATTACTAGAACCATTGAATGTTCCCTTCATGTTAGACATTAAATCTGCAACTGTTACTATCAAAACACTTTTTCCTTTTGATATTAAATAATTTCCTATAGCTGAGGCTAAATGATTTTTTCCAGTTCCTGGATTTCCTGAAAATATAAAACTAGACACATGATTATTAAAATTTTTTGCATATTTTTTTGCCGCGTTTAGAACTCTTTCATGTCCTTTATGTTTTATTTTATAATTTTTAAATGAACATTTTATATATAGTTCTTTTATTCCAGATTTTTTAAAAGTTTTTTTTATTTTCATAATTTTATTTTTTTTTAAAATAGATTTCGAAGAAATTATTCCTTGTTCTTGATTCCAATATAATAAATCTTTATCATTTTTAAATTTTGGTTTTATATGTTTTGGAATTATTTTTTTTAATCTTTTTAAAAAGTCAATAGTATTATTTTTCATTATTTATCTCTAAAACCATCTGGAATAAAATTATCTTTTTTACAAATTTCTTTATTATTGTATATGTATTTTTTAGATCTTGTTACATTTAAACTATATGCTAATTTTTGTTGCCATTGAATGTCATGTAAAAATCTTCCTTCTAATTTCCAATAGTCTATAAATGATTTTAATTCATTTTTAGATACATTTTTTTCTATTTTTATTCCCCATATTGCTGCTCTTTTTATAAAGTTTTTGTCTGGTTTCCAATTATCATGCATAGAAAATTTGTTTTCAATTTTATTTTTTTTATTTAGTTCTTCTATAGACATTATTTTGTTAAAATTATTTGTGCAATTATTTTTTTTGTATTTTTTTATTTCATTAAATTTTTTTTTTGTCAATTTTTTACTTAATATATATACTTTAGAATTATTTTTTTTTGATATTAATATTGTTTTTTTTTTTGTTTTTTTTAAAAATTTTAGTGGATTTTTTAAAAAATTTTCTATACTAACATTTAATATGTTTGATTTTTTTACGCTCATAAAAATTTTTACCTTATACTTTAAATTAAATATAATTTTTTTAATGTTTTAATTAATTTATTTTTTTAAAACTAAATATAATTTGCAAATTGATTGACCTATAAATTTTTTTTTAAAATTTGTCCAATTTTTAGGTACGTTTATTTTTTGTTTTATTTGATTTTCTAAATATATAAGAGTATTTTTTTTTGTCCAATTATTTTTTTCTAAAAAATATATAACGTCATTTATAATGTTATTATAATATGGAGGATCTAAAAATATTATATCATAAGGTTTTCCTATTTTTTTTAACCAATTTAATGTATTAGTTCTAATTACTTTTATATTTTCTATAGATAATTTTTTTATATTATTTAATATATTTCTATATGCATTAATATTTTTTTCTAAACAAGTTACATATTTTGCTTTTCTAGATATTGCTTCTATACTTAAAATTCCACTTCCTGAAAAACAATCTAAACATTTTGATTTTTTTATATATTTAGATAGCCATTCAAATATAATTTTTCTCATTAAATGTGTAGTAGGTCTAATTACATTATTTTTTTTTATTATAATATTTCTAGATTTTAGTGTTCCTGATATTATTTTCATAATTTTATATAAAATATTATTATTGTATTTAATTTATATTTTTTTTATAATAATATAAATATTATAAAATGTGTTATTTTTATAATATACATAAGAAATTTATTTAATTTTATATTATAGAAATGAGAATAAAATATGTCAAAGAGTAAAAATAGTGGATTTTTTTCTTGGATATTTGATAAATTTAAAAAAAAAAAAAAAATAAAAAAATATATAAAAAGAATGTTTATAATGAAAAAACATTAAAAAATAATGATTGTATTGAAAAAAAAGATCATAAAGATAATAAAAATGTTTTTTTAAAAAATACTAATAAAATAGTAGAATCAAAAAATATCTTTAAATCATTTAAAAAAAAATTATATAATACTAGAAAAAAAATTGGTTTAAAAATTAGAAATATATTTTTTAGAAATAATATAGATAAAAAATTTTTTAAAGAATTAGAAGAAAATTTGTTATCTTCTGATGTTGGATATATTACTTCCAAAAATATAGTCTCTAATTTAATTGAAAAAGTTAATGAAAAAAAAATTTTAGATAAAAAAATAATTTTAAATATGTTAGAAGAAGAATTATTAAAAATATTAGAAAAATCGCACACTAATGATTTTATAATAAAAAAAAAATATCCTTTTTTAATTCTCATAGTCGGAGTAAATGGAGTAGGAAAAACAACTACTGTTGGAAAATTAGCTTGGAAATATAAAAATGAAGGGAAATCAGTTATGATAGCAGCCGGTGATACATTTAGAGCTGCAGCTATAGAACAATTAAATATTATTTCTAAAAAAATATTTGTGCCATTAGTATCTCAACATTATAAAGCTGATTCAGCTTCAGTAATTTTTGATGCTATACAATCTGCTAAAAAAAAAAAAATAGAAGTATTAATAGCAGACACTTCTGGAAGGTTGCATAATAACAAAAATTTTATGTACGAATTAAAAAAAATTGTAAAAGTAGTAAAAAAGTTAGATATAAATTATCCTGATGAAATAATTTTAGTTATAGATTCTTCTAGCGGACATAATGTAATTAAACAAGCTGAAGTATTTAATAATTCTATAAAGATTACTGGTACAATTTTTACTAAATTAGATGGATCAGCTAAAGGTGGAATGATTTTTAATGTGTCTAACAAATTAAATGTTCCTGTAAGATATATTTGTACAGGTGAAAAAAAGGAAGATATACATGAGTTTAAATATAAGGATTTTGTGAAATCTATATTAAAATAAATATATTTTTAAATTTTATAAAAGTTATATAATTTTTTTTTAAAATATATCACAAAATTTTTAATATTTTTTTATATTTATAGTATTTTATATTTAAAATAATTTGTTAAATAAAATTTTTATAATATAGGTATTTAAATGGTAAAAATTGTTGATTCTTCTTCTTTTTGTTCTATAGGAAGTTTAAGGTCTTATATAAAAGTAGTTTTTTCTTTTCCTGTTATTTCTAAAGAAAAGGAAAAATATTTATCAAATTTATTATATTATAAAAAAGATTTAAATTCTGCTAAAACATTAATATTATCTAATTTGAGATTTGTAGTGCATATTTCAAAAAATTATCTAGGATATGGTTTACTACAGTCTGATCTAATTCAAGAAGGTAATATAGGTTTAATGAAAGCAGTAAAAAAATTTAATCCAGAAATTGGAGTAAGGCTTATATCTTTTGCTATATATTGGATAAAATCAGAAATACATGAATATGTTTTAAAAAATTGGAGAATAGTAAAAATTGCCACAACTAAATCTCAGAGAAAATTATTTTTTAATTTAAGGAAAAATAAAAAAAAGTTTAAATGGTTCAATTCAGATGAAATAGAAATTATTGCACAAGAATTAGGAGTTTCTTATAATGATGTTAAGGAAATGGAAACTAGAATGTCAGCAAAAGATTTAGCATTTAATTATTCTACTTTAGAAGATAACAAAAAAACAAAATCTAAATTTTTAATGTCATACTTTAAAGATAATAATTCAAATTTTGCTAATATTTTTGAAAAAGATGAGCTTTATAAACATAATATTATTAAGTTAAATAATGCGTTATCTAGTTTAGATAATAGAAGTAAATATATTATTGTATCTAGATGGTTATATAATAATAAAAAAAAAACTTTACAAAATTTAGCTGATTATTATGGAATATCAGCTGAAAGAGTTAGACAAATAGAAAAAGTTGCTATGAAAAAAATGAAATTAAAAATGAAAAGTTGATTATTAAAAATTTTTTTTACATATTATATTTTATCAAAATAAGTATAAAATTTTATAAATCATTTTTTTATAACATTATGTTTAAGATATATAAAAATGTTATAATTATACATATATTTTATTTTTTATAGTTTTTATTAAATTATTTTTATATATAGTTTCATTTTTAAATGTTGTAAATTAAATTTTAAAAATTCTATAAAATATATTTTGTTTGTATAAGAGAATTCACAAAATGAATATTTATAGTCATATATTAGGATTTCCAAGAATAGGTTCGATGAGAGAATTGAAGTTTGCTCAAGAAAAATATTGGAACAATGAAATAGATATAAGTGATTTATTTTCTGTAGGAAAAAATATAAGAAAAAATAATTTAAAAATTCAAAAATCGTCTGGTTTAGATTTTGTTTGTGTTGGAGATTTTGCTTGGTATGATAATGTTTTAAATAATAGTATGATGTTAGGAAATATACCTAAAAGATATAAAAATTTTAATAGAAAAATTAATATAGATACTTTGTTTAGAATTGCAAGAGGTTTTTCTTACAAAAAAAATGTTTTATATCCATCTGAAATGACAAAGTGGTTTAATACAAATTATCATTATATAGTTCCAGAATTTTATGAAAATATGTCTTTTAAATTTACTTGGAAGCAAATATTAGAAGAATTAGATGAAGCAATAAAATTAAAATTTAAGAAAATTAAACCAATTTTATTAGGACCTATAAGTTATTTATGGTTAGGTAAAATAGTTGGTAAAAAAAAATTTAGTAAATTAGAGTTACTAGATAAAATTTTGCCTATATATAAAAATATTTTTATGGAATTTGAAAATAGGAAAATAGATTGGGTTCAAATAGATGAGCCTATATTAACTTTAGATATTTCTAAAAAATGGTTAGAGTCTTTTATATATGCATATAATTATTTAAATAATAAAAATCTAAACATTTTGCTAACTACATATTTTGGAAATATATATCATAATATAAATATTATAAAAAATATTCCTGTTAGTGGTATTCATATAGATTATGTTAATTCAAAAAATGATATTAAAAAAATAATAAAAAATATTTCTGAAGAAGTATGCATATCATTAGGAGTAATTAATGGAAGAAATATATGGAGGTCTAATTTAAAAAAAATATATGAAGAAATATATTTTATAAAAAAATTAAGAAGAAAATTTTTTATAAGCAGTTCTTGTTCCTTAATGCATGTACCTGTAGATTTATCATTAGAAAATAAAATAGATAAAGCTTTAATAAAGAAATTTTCTTTTGCTGTGCAAAAGTGTGATGAAATATGTTTGTTAGTAAAATCTTTAAAAAATTCTAATAAAAAGATTTTATATAATAATGTATTTAATAATACAAAAAAAAAAAAATCTTTATATGAAAATCTTTATTATTATAAAAAATATAATTTAAATAGAAAAAATTCTTATATAATTAGAAGAAAAAAGCAAAACAATAATTTAAAAATACCTATATTACCAACTACTACTATAGGGTCTTTTCCTCAAACTAAAGAAATAAGAAGTGTTAGGTTAAAATTTAAAGAAAATAAGATAGATTTAAAAAAATACAATTCAAAAATTAAAAAATATATTATAGATGTTATACGAATGCAAGAAAATCTAGATTTAGACGTCTTAGTTCATGGAGAGCCTGAAAGAAATGATATGGTAGAATATTTTGCTCAACATTTAGAAGGATTTGTATTTACAGAATTTGGATGGGTTCAAAGCTATGGATCTAGATGTGTAAAACCTCCAATAATAGTTGATGACATATATAGAAAATACCCAATAACTATTAAATGGATAAAGTATGCTCAATCTAATACTACTAAATTAGTAAAGGGAATTTTAACTGGTCCTATAACAATTTTATTATGGTCATTTTGTAGGGAAGATATATCAACAAACATTGTTGTCAAACAAATAGCTATATCTTTGAGAGAAGAGATAAAAGATATAGAAAATATAGGTATAAAAATTATTCAAGTTGATGAACCAGCTTTTGCAGAAGGATTACCACTGAGAAAAAAATTTGTAGAAAAGTACTTGTGTTTAGCTATAGATTCTTTTAAATTAAGTACTTCAGTTGTAAGAGATGAAACTCAAATTCACACTCATATGTGTTATTCTGATTTTAAAAACATAATAAATGCTATTGTAAAATTAGACGTGGATGTTATTACAATAGAATCTTCAAGATCACAATTAAAATTATTGGATTATTTTAAAAATATAAAATATATTAATGGTATAGGTCCTGGTGTATATGACATTCATACTACTAACATTCCTAATGTAAATAATATAAAAAATACTATTATAAAATATATAAAAAAATTTAATATAAAAAATTTATGGATAAATCCAGATTGTGGATTAAAAACAAGAAATTGGATAGAAGTTAAAAAATCTTTAAAAAACATGGTAAAAGCTACAAAAGAAGTTAGAAATGAAATTTAATTTTTTTTTATCTTTTTAATATATTTTTTTTATTTTTTACTATTAAAACTGAAGTATTATAAAATTTTCAGTTTTAATAGTTTTTTTTAATATAGTTTAATTTATTATTTATAATGAACATAATATATTTATTTTTATATTAAAAATATATTATATAATTTTATATTTTATTTTTTAAAAATTTTTTTTAATTTATTTAAATATTTTTTAATATTTATTTCGTTTATATAAAATATTTCTATAAATAATTTATTATCTTACTGCATTTTTTAATGCTTTCCCAGAAACAAATGCTGGAACTTTTGTTGCAGCAATTTTTATTTCTTCTCCTGTTTGAGGATTTCTTCCTATTCTTTCCGATCTTTTATTTACTTTAAAAGTTCCAAATCCAACTATTTGAACAGATTTGCCTTTTTTTAAAGATTTAGTTATTATTTCTAAAGTAGTTTCTAACGTATTTTTTGTTTTAGATTTAGTTAGAGAAGTTTTTTTTGCTATAGCATTTATTAATTCAGCTTTATTCATTAATATCCTCCATTATGTTTCTATAAATTTTTTAAACATTAATAATTATATTTTTTTTAGTAAACAAAATAACTAAATTTTTTAAACTCTATTATAAAATATTATTTTAAACTATTGTAGAAATATAAAAAAATAATAAAAATATTTGTTTTTTATATATAATTTTAAAAAATAATATTAATATTGTTTTTTATTATTTATATATTTTATAATAAATTTAATTATATTTTTTTTAAATGTTAGTTTAAATTAACAATTATATACATTTTGTTTCAAAAATGTTTTATTTTTATAAATATGATATAATATTATAAATTTGAATTTAACATTTCTGATAAATTAGCTGAAGCTTCTTCAACTGTAGTTATATTTTTTTTATTTTCTTTAATTGTTTTTTTTCTATTTTTTATAAGTTTAGATCTTTTTTTGTGATAAGAATAACCAGTTCCAGCAGGTATTAATCTACCTACTATTACATTTTCTTTTAATCCTCTAAGTTCATCTTTTTTTCCAGATATAGATGACTCTGTTAAAACTCTAGTAGTTTCTTGAAACGATGCAGCTGAAATAAAAGATTCAGTCGCTAAAGAAGCTTTAGTTATTCCTAATAAATCTCTATTAAAAGTTGCAATTTTTTTATTTTTTTTCTTTAATAATTTATTTTCTAAAACTACTTTAGAATATTCTACTTGTTCTTCATGTAAAAATTTAGAATCTCCTGAATTTAATATAGTTGCTTTTCTTAACATTTGTCTTATTATAACTTCTATATGTTTATCATTTATTTTAACACCTTGCAATTTATATACTTCTTGCACTTCATTTATTATATATTTAGTTACTGATATAACACCTCTTAACCTTAATATGTCATGTGGAGATTCAACTCCATCTGAAATTACGTCTCCTTTTTCTATGTTTTCTCCTTCAAATATATTTAATTGTCTCCATTTTGGTATCATTTCTTCATATGACTTTTTTTTAATATCTTTAGGAGTTATTATTAATCTTCTTTTCCCTTTGGTTTCTTTTCCAAATGATATTATTCCGCTTATTTCAGCTAGTATAGCTAGTTCTTTTGATTTTCTAGCTTCAAACAAGTCAGCTACTCTTGGAAGACCACCTGTTATATCTTTTGTTACACTAGATTCTTGTGGAATTTTAGCTATTACATCTCCTGAAAATATTTTAGAATTATTTTCAAATTGAACGACTGATTTTCCTGGTAAAAAATATTTAGAATGGCTTTCTATTTCACAAGTAGAAATGTTTTTACCAAATTTGTCAACTATTTGTATAGAAGGTCTTAAATCTTTTCCTAGACTTGTTCTTTCAGATGTTTCTAATACTATAGTAGAAGATAATCCTGTTAATTCATCTGTTTGTTTTGTTATACTTTGACCTTCTATCATTTCTGAAAATTTTATATATCCGCTAGTTTCTGATATTATAGGTATAGAATGAGGATCCCATTGAGCTACTATTTCTCCAGATAATACATTTTTTTTATTATTTTTTTTTAATATGGATCCATATGGAATTTTATGACTTTCTTTAATTCTACCATGTTTGTCAATTATTCTAAGTTCAGAATTTCTAGATATAATTACTATTTTTTTATTTTTTTTAATTACTATTTTAGCATTATGCAAACTTATAATTCCCGTATTCTTTACTTGTACATTAGATTCAGCTGCTAATCTAGATGCAGCTCCTCCGATGTGAAAGGTTCTCATAGTTAACTGTGTTCCAGGTTCTCCTATAGATTGTGCTGCTATGACTCCTATAGCTTCTCCTTTTTTTACTAGTTTTCCTCTAGATAAATCTCTTCCATAACATTTAGCACACACTCCAAACTCAGTTTCACATTTTACTACAGTTCTAACTGTTATTTCATTTATAGAACATTTTTCTAACTGTTTACATAAATTTTCATTTAATAAAGTGTTTTTTTTAATTAGTATTCTTTTAGTTTCAGGTATTATTACATCTTTAGATATAACTCTTCCTAAAACTTTATCTCTTAAAGAATCTTTTATTTCTCCATTTTCTACTGTTATAAAAATTGGCATTCCTTTATTAGTTTTACAGTCGCTTTCTGTTATAACTAGATCTTGAGCGACATCAACTAATCTTCTAGTTAAATATCCAGAGTTTGCAGTTTTAAGAGCTGTATCTGCTAATCCTTTCCTAGCACCGTGTGTAGATATAAAATATTGTAATACATCTAAACCTTCTCTAAAATTAGCTATTATTGGAGTTTCTATTATAGATCCATCTGGTTTAGCCATCAAACCTCTCATTCCAGCTAATTGTCTTATTTGTGCAGCAGAACCTCTAGCTCCTGAGTCCGCCATTATAAAAATACTATTAAAAGAAGTTTGTTTTGTTAAATTTCCTTTTTTATCTAATACTTTTTCTATAGAAAGATTTTTCATCATAGCTTTAGAAACTTTTTCATTTGCATTGGACCATATGTCTATAACTTTGTTATATCTTTCTCCAGAAGTTACTAGTCCAGAATGAAATTGTTCTTGTATTTCTAATACTTCATTTTCAGCATCAGATATAATATCATATTTTTCTTTAGGTATTATCATATCATCTATTCCTACAGATGATCCAGATTTAGCGGCATAATAAAATCCTGTATACATTATTTGATCAGCAAACGTTACAGTTTTTTTTGTTCCTAATATTCTATAACATGTATTTAACATTTCAGAAATAGATTTTTTTTCTAATACTTTGTTAATTAGTGAAAATGGCAATCCTTTTGGAACTATATTCCATAAAATTGATCTTCCTATTGTTGTGTTTATTATGTTAATTCTTTTTTTAAATTTTTTTTTTTTTGTTTTTTTGTATTCTATTATTCTTACTTTTACTATTGTATGTAATGACATTAAACCAGAATAATACATTTTTTCTGCTTCATTAGAACTAGTTAAAACAGATCCCTCTCCTTTAGAATTTATTTTTTCTCTAGTCATGTAATATAAACCTAATACTACGTCTTGAGATGGAACTATTATAGGTTCACCATTTGCTGGAGATAGAACATTTTTTGTAGACATCATTAAAGACAATGCTTCTTTTTGAGCTTTTAAAGTTAGAGGAACATGTACAGCCATTTGGTCACCATCAAAATCAGCATTGTATGCAGCACAAACTAAAGGGTGTAATTGAATAGCTTTTCCTTCTATTAAAATTGGTTGAAAGGCTTGTATACCCAATCTATGTAATGTAGGGGCTCTGTTAAGTAAAATTGGATGTTTTTTTATTACTTTGTCCAATATATCCCATACAATAGAATCTTCTTTTTCTACCATTTTTTTAGCTGATTTTATAGTATTAGCTAGCCCTTTTTTTTCCAATTTTCCATATATAAATGGTTTAAATAATTCTATCGCCATTTTTTTAGGAAGACCACATTGATTAAGTTTTAAATATGGACCTACTGTTATTACTGATCTTCCAGAATAGTCTACTCTTTTACCTAATAGATTTTGTCTAAATCTTCCTTGTTTTCCTTTTATCATGTCAGCTAAAGATTTTAAAGGTCTTTTATTCGATCCTATTATTGCTCTTCCTCTTCTACCATTATCTAAAAGTGCATCTACTGCTTCTTGTAGCATTCTTTTTTCATTTCTTACTATTATTTCAGGAGCTGACAAATCTAATAATCTTTTAAGTCTGTTATTTCTATTTATAACTCTTCTATATAAATCATTTAAATCTGACGTAGCAAATCTTCCGCCATCTAATGGTACTAACGGTCTTAGATCAGGAGGTAAAACTGGAAGAACATTAAATATCATCCATTCTGGTTTATTATTTGATTGCAAAAATGAATCTATTAATTTTATTCTCTTAGAAATTTTTTTCTTTTTATTATCAGAACTTATTTTTTTAAATTTTTTTCTAAGTTTATAAGAAGATGATTTTAAATTAATATTTTTTAAAAGTGTTTGAATTGCTTCTGCTCCCATTTTTGCTGTAAAATTTTCTCCAAATTCTTCTACTGATTGTACATATTGATCTTCAGATAATATTTGCTTATTTTTTAAGTTTGTAGATCCACAATTTGTTACTATATATGATTCAAAATATAATACTCTTTCTATATCTTTTAACGGTATATTTAATAATAAACCTATTCTTGATGGTAAAGATTTTAAAAACCAAATATGTGCTATAGGAGATGCTAATTCTATGTGACCCATTCTATCTCTTCTAACCTTACTATTTGTTACTTCTACTCCGCATTTTTCACATATTACACCTCTATGTTTCAAACGTTTATACTTTCCACACAAACATTCATAATCTTTTACAGGGCCAAAAATTTTTGCACAAAATAAACCTTCTCTTTCTGGTTTAAATGTTCTATAATTTATTGTTTCTGGTTTTTTTACTTCTCCGAATGACCAAGATCTTATTATGTCTGGAGAAGATAATGAAATTTTTATAGAATCAAATTCTATAGTTTTTGTTTTTCCTTTTAAAAATTTTAGTAAATTTTTCAAAATATATTCTCTATTAATAAAAAAATATTAATTAAATTGTTTTTTAAAAAAAAATATATAGATTTTTTTTATTTACTTTCTAGTTCAATGTTTATTCCTAAAGATCTTATTTCTTTTAGTAAAACATTGAATGATTCAGGCATTCCTGGATTCATTTTATAATTACCATCTACAATATTTTTATATATTTTAGTTCTTCCACTTACGTCATCTGATTTTACTGTTAGCATTTCTTGTAAAGTATGAGAAGCTCCATATGCTTCTAAAGCCCATACTTCCATTTCTCCAAATCTTTGACCTCCAAATTGAGCTTTACCTCCTAATGGTTGTTGTGTTATTAAACTATATGATCCTGTAGATCTTGCATGCATCTTATCGTCTACTAAATGATTTAATTTAAGCATGTACATATATCCTACTGTTACAGGCCTTTCAAATTTTTCTCCTGTTTTTCCATCAAATAGTGTTATTTGACCTGATTCAGGACAATTTGCTAATTTTAGCATTTTTTTAATTTCTATTTCTGTGGCTCCATCAAATACTGGAGTAGATATTGGAATTCCTTCAACAAAATTTTTAGCTAAAGTTAATATTTCATTTTTTGAGAATTTTTTTAAATTTATTTTTTGTTGTATATTTTTACCTAAATCAAATATTTTTTGTATGAACCTTCTTATTTTATTTATATTTTTATTTTTTTTTAACATTTCTTTAATTTTTTTTCCTATTCCTTTAGAAGCCATTCCTAGATGAGTTTCTAATATTTGCCCTATGTTCATTCTAGATGGAACTCCTAGTGGATTTAATACTATATCAACTGGATTTCCTTCATTATCATATGGCATATCTTCTACTGGATTTATTTTTGATATAACACCTTTGTTTCCATGTCTTCCAGCCATTTTATCTCCTACTTGTATTTGTCTTTTTACAGCTAAATATACTTTTACAACTTTTAATATTCCAGGAGCTAAATCATCTTTTTTAAGAATTTTTTTTTTAGATATATATATTTTGTGCTTAAGATTTTTTTTAAGATTTTTATACTTTTTTAAAAATAATTTTATTTTTTTTTTATTTTTTTTATTAATATTTTTTTTAAAAAATGTTTTTTTTGTAATTTTTAATATTTCAGATTTAGAAAATTTTTTCATAAAATCAATTTTATAAATTTTTTTAAATATATTTTTTTTTAAAATTTTAAATTTATCTAAAAGATTTTTTTTAGTTTTTTTTATATTTATATTTTCAATTTCTAAAGTTCTTTTATCTTTTTTTACTCCATCTCTAGTAAATATTTGAACATCTATTATAGTTCCTGTAGTACCGTTTGGTACTCTTAGAGAAGAATCTTTTACATCAGAAGCTTTTTCTCCAAATATTGCTCTTAGAAGTTTTTCTTCTGGTGTTAATTGTGTTTCACCTTTTGGTGTTACTTTTCCTACTAATATGTCATTTTCTTTTACTTCTGCTCCTATATATATTATTCCAGACTCATCTAATTTAGATAAAGCACTTTCTCCAATATTTGGTATATCTGATGTTATTTCCTCAGATCCTAATTTCGTGTCTCTAGATATACAAGATAACTCTTGTATGTGTATAGTAGTAAATCTATCTTCTTTTACTACTTTTTCTGATATTAATATAGAATCTTCAAAGTTATATCCATTCCATGGCATGAAAGCAACTCTTAAATTTTGTCCTAATGCTAATTCTCCTAGATCTGTAGATGTTCCATCAGCTAGTATATCTCCTTTAACTACTTTTTCATTAACTTTTACACAAGGAGTTTGATTTATGCATGTGTTTTGATTTGATCTAGTATATTTAGTTAAATTATATATATCTATTCCTATTTCATAAGAATTGTTTTTTTTTTCTTTTGTTTTTATAACTATTTTAGAAGCATCTACATATTGTACTTTACCACTGTTTTTAGAAATTATTGTTACACCTGAATCTGAAGCAACGCATCTCTCCATGCCAGTTCCTATCAAAGGTTTTTCTGATTTTATTGTAGGCACAGCTTGCCTTTGCATGTTTGCTCCCATTAGTGCTCTATTTGCATCATCATGTTCTAAAAAAGGTATTAAAGATGCACCTACTGACACTATTTGTTGAGTTGAAATATCCATATAGTTTATTTTTTTTTTAGTAAATAGACCTGATTCTCCTTTATATCTACATATTATTAGATCTTCTATAAAATTATTGTTTTTTCCTATATTAGAATTTGCTTGTGCTATTATATATTGAGATTCTTCTATTGCAGACAAATAGTTAATTTCATTAGTTACTATTCCTTCTATGACTTTTCTATATGGAGTTTCTAAAAATCCATATTTGTTTATTTTAGCATACACTGATAGTGAATTTATTAATCCTATATTAGGACCTTCTGGGGTTTCTATAGGACAAACTCTCCCATAATGAGTAGGATGAACATCTCTAACTTCAAATCCAGCTCGTTCTCTTGTTAATCCTCCTACACCTAAAGCAGATATTCTTCTTTTATGTGTTATTTCTGCCAAAGGGTTGTTTTGGTCCATAAATTGAGACAATTGACTAGATCCAAAAAATTCTTTTATAGATGCAGATATTGGTTTAGCATTTACTATATCTTTTGGTATTAAGGAATCTATATCATTTAATGAAAGTCTTTCTTTTACTGCTCTTTCTACTCTTACTAGACCTATTCTAAATTGATTTTCTACCATTTCTCCTACTGATCTTATTCTTCTATTTCCTAAATGATCTATATCGTCTATTTGCCCATTTCCATTTCTTATGTCTATTAATTTTTTTATTACATCTATAATATCTTTTTTTTCTAAAACATTAGGGCCGTTTATATAGTTCCTTGATAAAGATTTGTTTAATTTCATTCTTCCTACTACAGATAGATCATATCTATCTTCTGAAAAAAATAAGTTGTTAAATAAAGTATTTGCTGCTTCTTTAGCTGGAGGTTCTCCAGGCCTCATCATTCTATATATTTCTATTAGTGATTGTTTTCTACTTTTTGTTGTATCTAATTTTATAGTATTAGATATATATGGACCTTGATCTAAATCATTTGTAAAAATTGTCTCTATATATTTTATTTTAGATTTTATTATTTTCTTTATAGTTTTAATAGAAAATTCAGAATTAGCAGATATTATTTTATTTTTATTTTTTTTTTCAAAATAGTTATTAGCAGAAATTTTTCCTACTAAATATTCAATTGGTATTTTAATCTTTTTTATTTTATCTTTTTTTAATTTTTTTATATTATTTATTGTTATTTTCTTTCCTTTTTTTACATATATTTTATTGTTGTATGATATGTCAAAAAATATAGTTTCTCCTCTTAATCTCTCTGGATATAACTTCATATAAAATTTGTTTTTTATAATTTTAAAAGTGTCTTTTTTAAAAAATATATTTAATATTTCTTCTTTTTTATAATTCATTGCTTTTAAAAATATGCTTATAGGAAGTTTTCTTCGTCTATCTATTCTCACAAACAAATTATCTCTTTGATCAAATTCAAAATCTAACCATGATCCTCTATAAGGTATTATTCTTGCATTATATAATATTTTTCCTGAAGAATGAGTTTTACCTTTATCACTATCAAAAAAAACTCCAGGACTTCTATGTAATTGTGATACTACAACTCTTTCTGTTCCATTTATTATAAAAGTTCCATTTTTTGTCATTAATGGTATATCTCCCATATATACTTTTTGATCTTTTATTTTTTTTATTTTTTTTTTTTCTAAACAATCTTTTTCATATATTATTAGTCTTAATTTTACTTTTAGAGGAGCTGAATATGTTAGCCCTCTTTTATGACATTCACTAACATTAAATGTATTTTTTTTTAGTTTATAATCAATATATTGTAATTCAGCTGTAGAATTATAATTTTTTATTGGAAATACTGATTTGAATGCAGATTCTAGACCATATAAACTTTTTTTATCTTTTTTTATAAATTTTTTAAAAGAATTTATTTGAATAGATAAAAGATATGGTATTTCTAATACTTTACGTATTTTACTAAAGTTTTTTCTAATTCTTTTTTTTTCAGTATGAGAGTAAGACATTATTTTCCTATTAATAGTATTATAATTTTATATGTTTATGTTTTAAAATTAAAAAAAATATTTATATTAATTTTTTCACTCCTGGTGATTTTTTTATAAAATCACCAGTTGTTCTTTTATGTTTTAAAATTTTTTTATAAAACTATTTTATTTCTACTACAGCTCCTGACTTTTCTAATATATTTTTTAAATTTTCTGATTCTTTTTTATTTATATTTTCTTTTATCATTACTGGAGCAGATTCTACTAGATCTTTAGATTCCTTTAGTCCAAAATTTGTTATGCTTCTTATTGCTTTTATTACTGATATTTTATTAGATCCTATTGATTTTAAAAATATGCTAAATTCTGTTTTTTCTTTTTCTTTTTTAGTTTTTGACTCATTTATGTTTTCAGATATATCTTTCGAAGATATATTAAATTTTTTTTCCATTTGTGAAATTAAGTCCATAACATTTTTTACAGACATATTTCCTATTTCTTCAACTATTTCTTCTTTGCTTATTGACATTTTATTTCCTAATTATTTTATTTTTATTTTTTATTTTTAATTATATTTATAATTTTCATCAATCTAATTATGCATATTTCTTTAAAAAAATTAATTAATTTAACTATTGCTTCTTTATATGTCGGAATTGTAGACAATTCTGATACAGATATTGTTTTTCCTTCAAATGACCCAATTATTGGTTTAAATCTAGAATTTTTTTTTTCAAATTTTTTAAATAGTCTAGCGGCACTTCCTGGATGTTTTATAGAATAAGCGACTAAAGTTGGGCCTTTTATTTTTTTTTTTAGACATTTTAAATTTGTATTTTTTATAGATATTTTTAATAAAGTATTTTTTATAATTTTTATTATTATATCTTTTTTATAAGATTTTTTTCTTAAAGTATTTATTTCATTTGAAGTTATTCCAGAAAAATTAATTATGATTGCTGATTGTGCTTTTATAGCAAAGTTTTTTATTTCTTTTATAATATTTTTTTTTTTTTCTATATTTAATATCATTTTTTTATTATTTTTAAGTTTTTAAATATTTGTTAAAATATTTTTTTAGAATATTATATTTTTTATATAATATTATTTTAATTATATATTTTTGTTTTATTTTTTCATTTTTTTAAGTTTTATAAAAATATAATATTTTTATTTTTTTTAGGATAATGATTAGATATTAGATTTATTTTTTGATAAATTTTCAAAAAATTATTTTATATGTTTAAATCAGAATGATTTATTAATATAGATCCACCCATTGTAGTAGAAAAGTAAATTTTTTTAAAAAATTCACCTTTTATTTTGGAAGGCTTTATTTCATTTAATGATTTGATAAGAGCAAAAAAATTTTCTTTTATTTGTTTATTAGTAAAATTTATTTTACCTATAGAAGTATGTATTATTCCGTTCTTGTCATTTTTATATTTTATTTGCCCATTTTTTATTTTTTTAATAGAATCAAATATATTATTTGTTATAGTACCTGATTTTGCATTTGGCATTAGACCTCTTGGTCCTAATATATGTCCTAACTTTCCTACTGTTTTCATAGAATCTGGAGAAGATACTACAATATCAAAATTTTTTATTTCTTTTTTTATATCTTTTATATTTTCTTGATAAATGTAATCTGCTTTTGCTTTTTTTGCTAATTCTACGTTTTTTCCTTTTGTAAATACTAATATTCTTATTTTTTTCCCTAATCCATTAGGTAAAAATACTTTATTTCTTATATTTTGTTCAGATTTTTTTGTATCTATATTTAAATTAATAGAAACATCTAAACTTTCTATAAATTTAGTTCTAGGTAGAGTTTTTAATGTTTCAATGCATTCATCAATTTTATATGTTTTTTTTTTGTTTATTATTTTTAATATTTGTTTCATTCTTTTACTATTACTTTTCATTTTTATTAGTCTTTTATTATTAAGCCTATAGATTTAGCTGTTCCTATTATAGAAAGCGATATTTTTTTTATGTCTGTAGTGTTCATATCTTTCATTTTTATTTTTGATATTTCATATATTTCTTTATTAGTAATTGTTCCTTTTTTTTCTATTTTATTTTTTCCAGACCCTTTTTTTATTTTTGCTGCTTTTTTTAATAATATAGATGCAGGAGGAGTTTTAGTAATAAATGAAAATGTTTTATCAGAAAAAACAGATATTATCACTGGTATAGGAGTACCTTTTTCTAAATTTTTAGTTTTTTCATTAAAACTTTTACAAAATTCCATAATGTTTATTCCTTTTTGTCCTAATGCAGGCCCGACTGGAGGACTTGGATTTGCCATTCCTGATGGAACTTGTAATTTTATATAACTTTGCACTTTTTTAGGCATAATTAGTTACCTTTTAATTTTTTATATTTTTTCTACTTGAGAAAAATTGAGTTCTACTGGAGTAGATCTTCCAAATATTGATACAGATACAGTTAATCTATTCTTGTAATAATCTATATTTTCTACTATACCATTAAAGTCTGAAAAAGGACCATGTTTTATTCTTATAGTTTCACCTGGCTCAAATAGTATTTTAGGTCTAGGCTTATTTTCTATTTTTTTAAGTTTCTTTATTATATTATCTACATCTTTTTTTTTAATAGGTATTGGATGTTCCGGAGATCCTCCTATAAAACCTAATACTTTAGGTACATTTTTTATTATGTGCCAATTTTCATCATTCATTACCATATTTATTAATATATATCCTGGAAAAAATTTATTTTCACTTTTTTTTTTTTTCCATTTTTTATTTCTATAACTTCTTCTGTAGGTATCATTATTTTTCCAAACATATTTTGAACATTATGAATTTTAATATGTTTTTTTATTAATTCTGCTACTTTATTTTCAATTCCAGATAAAGATTGTATTATATACCATTTTTTTTTATAGTTCATTTTATTACCTTTTATAAATAATATTAGATATTATATAAAATAATATATTATCTATTATCCATAGAATAGTTGATATTATCGTAGTCAAAAATACTATTATTGTAGATATATAAAATATTTCTTTTTTTGGGGGCCATTCTATTTTTTTTAGTTCTATTTTAGTTTCTTTTATAAATTTTAATATATTATGATATTTTATTATTTTATTTATTAAAAAAAATAATGTAATAAAAGAAAAAATTAAAAATATTGTTTTACTTATTAAATTTCTATTTATACAAAAATATAATAAAGATGAAATTTCTAAAAATAAAATTAATACTATTATGAATATTTTAGTTTTTTTTTTATTTTTCTTTTTCATTGTGTTTTTGAACTTTATTTATATATTAAAACGGTTAATAAAGTTTATACATAAAAAATAAATAAATTTTGAAATTTTAAAATATTAACAAAAATATTTTATTTTTATATTTTGCTGATACCCAGATTTGAACTGGGATCTCACTCTTACCAAAAGTGTGCTCTTCTTACTAAGCTATATCAGCATATTATTGTATAGCAGGCAGCGGGAATCGAACCCGCATTATTAACTTGGAAGGCTAAAGTAATAACCATTATACTATGCCTGCTTTTTCTAAATATAAAAAAATATTTATTGGTGGGAGAAGGATTCGAACCTTCGAAGTCTAAGACGGCAGATTTACAGTCTGCTCCCTTTAACCGCTCGGGAATCCCACCTAAAATTTTTATTTTAATTGAAAAAGTTTTATATACTAACAATATGCCGGCTACCGGAATCGAACTGGTGACCTACTGATTACAAATCAGTTGCTCTACCTGCTGAGCTAAACCGGCTAATATATTATCAAAAATATATTTGTACATATTTTAAAATATTATATTTTTTTTTTAATTTAATGTAAAGAAATAATTATAATATTTAATATATTTAATAATTATATTATAGTTTAATAATATAATTTTAAAAAAAAAATTAAATTTTATTAAAAAATTTTTTAAAAAATTATTTTATTTAAAAATATTTATAAAAAGGATTATAATATTTTTTGTGTTATTATTTTAATAAAATAATTTAATTTTTTTTTATATATAAACATGAATTATAATATAGAATTTATACATGAAAATTATACAAATTTTAAAAATAAAATACATATTTCTTTTGAAATGTTTCCATATAATAACCATATTTCTGAAAAAAAGTTTAATAGAAGTTTTATAAAATTAAAAAAAATAAATCCAGACTTTTTTTCTATAACTTGTAGTCAGAATTACGGAGGAAATTATAAAACATTTAATTTAATAAAAAAGATAAAAAAAAAAACTAAAACAGAAATTATTCCTCACTTTACTTGTTTAGGATATTCTAAAGAAGAAATAAAAAATATTGCAATTGATTATTGGAATTTAGGGGTTAGAAAAATATTAGCTCTAAGAGGAGACAATTTTTCTAACATTTTAAATAATGTTTTTTTACATTCTTCTGATTTTGTTTATAAATTAAAAAAAATAAAAAATTTTAAAATTATAGTAGCTGCTTATCCTGAAATTCATCCGGAATCTAAAAACAAAAAAGAAGATATATATAATTTAAAAAAAAAATTTGATAGTGGAGCTAATAAAGCTATTACTCAATTTTTTTTTGACTCAGATGTTTATTTAAAATTTAGAGATGAATGTTTTTCTATAGGAATTGATAAAGAAATAATTCCAGGAATTATGCCTGTATATAATTTATCTCAATTAAAAAAATTTGCTAGCATTACTAATGTATCAATACCTAAATATATTTATAATATTTTTGATTCGTTAAAAAATAATTCTAATTCTTATAAAATAATAAGTGGAATAATATTAATGAATATTATTAATAAATTATTTTCTGAAGGAGTTAGATCTTTTCATTTTTATTCTTTAAATAGATCAGATATAATTTATTCAGTTAGTCATTTATTAAATACAAAAAAAGTTTTTTAGATTATTATTATATAAAAAATAATATGAAAATTTTTGCAAAAATTTAAAATTGTAAACAATTAATATTTTAAAATATTTATGTAATTAAATAAAAATTTAAAAATTTTATGTAGAGAACATTATGATAATAAACAAAAATATAAAAAAAGTAGTTTTAGCATATTCTGGTGGTTTGGATACTACAGCAATAATACCTTGGATAAAAGAACACTACAATGCTAAAGTAATAGCATTTGTTGCAAACATAGGCCAATCTAAAGAGGATTTGCTAAATATAGAAGAAAAAGCTATTTTATCAGGAGCTAGCAAATGTTATATAGAAGATTTGAGAAAGGAATTTATAAAAAGTTATGTATATCCATTACTTCAATCTGGATCTATATATGAAAATAATTATTTATTAGGTACAGCTATATCAAGACCTATAATAGCAAAAAAACAAGTTGAATTAGCTATTAGAATAAAAGCTGATGCATTATGTCATGGATCTACTGGAAAGGGAAATGATCAAATAAGATTTGAAAGTACTTATATATCTTTAGCTTCTAATTTAAAAATTATTTCTCCATGGAGAGAATGGAAGTTTAAATCTAGATTAGATTTATTAAAATATTTGAATAATAAAAATATAAAAACAAATTATAATAAAACAAAGATTTATAGTAAAGATGAAAATATATTTCATACTTCTACAGAAGGTGGTTTATTGGAAAATGTATGGAATTCTTCAGAAAAAACAGACTTATGGTCTTTAACTAAAGATCCTTTAGAATCTGAAGAAAATCCTAAATATTTAAAAATAAAGATGTTAAATGGATATATACATAGTATAAATAACAAAAAAATTTCATTATTAAAAAGTTTTAAAAAATTAAATAGATTGGGCGCAAAACATGGAATAGGTAGAGTTGATTTTGTAGAAAATAGATTGACAGGAATAAAATCTAGAGGTTGTTATGAAACTCCAGGAGGTACTATAATATCTAAAATAGTACAATCTTTAGATCAATTGATATTAGATAGAGATTGCTTGAAATGGAAAAACATAATAGGTATGGAGTTGTCTTATTTAATATATGATGGCAAATGGTTTACTCCTTTTAGAAAAATATTGAAAAAAAACATAAAATTTTTTTCTAAAATTATTACAGGAACAGTATTAATAAGATTATATAAAGGAAATATAACTGTTTTGAAAAAAAAATCTATAAATTCTTTATATTCTAAAAAATTTTCTACTTTTAACAATAGTAGTGTTTCTTATGAGCATAGTGACGCAAGTGGTTTTATAAAACTATTTACTATGTCATCTTTGATAAGATATATAAAAAAAAATAGTTAATTTTTAACAAATATATTTTTAATATTATATAATTTTAAAAAATATTTTTTTAATATTAAAAAAGATTTATATAGGAACTTTTTATGTTTTTATGGGGTGGAAGATTTAATAAAAAATCTAATTATAATTTTTTAAATTTTAATAGATCTTTAGATTTTGATTATGTTTTAGTAGAACAAGAAATATTATCTTTAATATCTTGGTCTAAATTTTTATTTTCTTCAAAAATAATTAATAAAAGTGAGCAAAATTCTATAGAAAAATGTTTACATAAAATAAGACAAGATATAAAAAATAATATTAATATTATTTTAGAAAGTGATTGTGAAGATATTCATACATGGTTAGAAAAAGAATTAATTAGTAGGATAGGTAATATTGCAAAAAAATTGAGAACTGGTAAAAGTAGAAATGAACAAATTACTACTAGTTTAAAAATGTGGTGTAAACATTCTGTAAAAAAAACAATTTTATATTTAAAAAAAATGCAATTGAAAATATTAAAATTGTCAGAAAAATATATAGATGTAGCAATGCCTGGATATACACATTTACAAATAGCTCAACCAATACTTTTTTCTCATTGGTGTTTGTCTTATTATGAAATGATAGACAGAGATAAAATAAGATTAAAGTATTTGTTAAAAACTCTTAACTTTTGTCCTCTAGGATCTGGTGCCATTTCAGGAATTTCATATAATATAGATAGAAATAAAATAGCTAAAGAAATTTTCTTTTCAGATATAACTAGAAATAGTATAGATAGCGTTTCTGATCGAGATTATGTAATAGAATTTTTGTCTATTGCTTCTATAGGAATGATGCATTTATCAAGACTTTGTGAAGATTTAATTTTTTTTAATACTTCTCAAGTAAATTTTATAGAATTATCTGATAGTATATCTTCTGGATCTTCATTAATGCCTCAGAAAAAAAATCCAGATATTTTAGAACTAATAAGAGGAAAATGTGGAAGAGTTTATGGATCTTTAATAAGTATACTTGTTATGTTAAAAGGAATTCCTATGTCTTATAATAAGGATATGCAGGAAGATAAAGAATGTTTATTTGATTCTATATTAACTTGGCAAAATTGCATAAATATGATTACTTTAGTTTTCAAAAATATTTCAATAAATTCTGATAATTGTTTAAAGTCTGTACAAAATAGTTATTCTAATGCTACAGACTTGTTAGATTATTTAGTAAATAAAGGAGTAAATTTTAGAAAATCTCATAAAATTGTTGGGAAAATAGTGTTATATGCTATAAATAAAAAAAAATATTTAAATCAAATTAATCTTTCTACTTTAAAATCTTACAGTAAATTTTTTAAAGATGATGTATATGATTATATTTCTATAAAAAAAGTTTTAGATAGAAAAAATTCTTTTGGTGGAACTTCTAGACGTCAAGTATTAAATAGTATTAAATTAGCTAAAAAAAGAATATAGAAATTTTTTAAAACAAAGCTTCCTGTTAATATTTTACAACTAGGAAGCTTTATTTATCAAAAAAGATGAAATTTTTTATTTTTAGTTGTCTAGAAAACTTTTTAATATTTCTGATCTACTTGGATGTCTTAACTTTCTTAGTGCTTTTGCTTCTATTTGCCTTATTCTTTCTCTTGTAACATCGAATTGTTTACCTACTTCTTCTAATGTATGATCAGTATTCATGTCAATACCAAATCTCATTCTTAACACTTTTGCCTCTCTGTTTGTTAACCCAGATAATACTAAATTAGTTGCATTTTTTAGACTTTCAGAAGTAGCAGATTCTAACGGAAGTTCCATATTTGTATCTTCTATAAAATCTCCTAAATGAGATTCCTCATCATCTCCTATTGGTGTTTCCATAGATATAGGTTCCTTTGCTATTTTTAATACCTTTCTTATTTTATATTCTGGAATAGACATTTTTTCCGAAAGTTCTTCTGGAGTAGGTTCCCTTCCTATTTCTTGTAATATTTGTCTTGATATTCTATTTAATTTATTTATAGTTTCTATCATGTGTACTGGTATTCTAATTGTTCTAGCTTGATCTGCAATTGATCTAGTAATTGCTTGTCTAATCCACCATGTTGCATATGTAGAAAACTTGTATCCTCTTCTGTATTCAAATTTATCAACAGCTTTCATTAAACCTATATTTCCTTCTTGTATTAAATCTAAAAATTGTAAACCTCTATTAGTATATTTTTTTGCTATTGATATGACTAATCTTAAATTAGCTTCTACCATTTCTTGTTTTGCTTTTTTAGCTTGTTTTTCACCTAAAAATATTTTTTTACTTATATCTTTAACTTGATTTATAGACAATCCAGTTTCTTCTTCTGCTTTTATTAATTTTTTTATAATTGCATATATTTCTTTTTTAGATTTTTCTAATTTTTTTAAAGATTTTTTATTATTTTTTACATAATTTTTTATATTTTCAAAACTTATCTTTTTGTTTTTAAATAATTTTATAAATTTTTTTTTTGGTATTTTGCATTTTTTTTCACATATATTTATTATTATTTTTTCATGAGTTAATATTCTTTTAGTTGCATTTTTAACATTATTTACTAAATTTTTAAATTGTTTTGGAGTTAATTTAAATTGATTAAATATTTTTGATAATTTTCTTATAGATGAAACATATTCTTTATTTTTTAAATTTTTTAATTTTTTTATTTTTATTGCTTTTTTATATTGTTTTTTAAGTTTTTTAAATTTTTTTTTAGCAATATCTAAATTAATAATATTTTCTTCATATTCATATTCTATATTTTTATTATGTTTGTTTTCATTTTTTTTTATAAATTCTGATTCTATTATATTTATTGAAAGAGGAATTTTTTCATTATTATATTTGTTTTTTTTCTCTATAAATCCATTTATTATTTCTGACAATCTTATTTTTTTTAATTTTACTTTTTTATATTTATTTAAAAATTTTTTAATAGATCTTAGATGCTCTGATATACTTGATTGTATCTTGTTAACTCCTTTTTCTATTTTTTTTGCTATTCTTATTTCACCTTTTCTGTCTAATAATTCTATTGTTCCCATTTCTCTCATATACATTCTTACTGGATCTGTTGTTTTTCCTAAATCTGTATCAATGTTTGAAATTTCTTGTACGGATCCTTCTTCAATAGTTTCTCTAGAATTTAAGTTATTTGGTTGATTTAAAGCAATGTTTTCTAAGTTTTGATTTTTGTTTATAATTTGTATTCCCATTTTATTTATTATTTTTATAATATTATATATTTTTCTAGAATTAGATAGATGTGATATAATATGATTGTTTATTTCTTCATAAGTTAAATATCCTTTCTCTTTTCCATGAGTAATAAGAAGTTTTAATTTGTATTTTTTATTTTTCTTCATGGTATTTTTCCAGAATTATAAAAATATTATTAATTTAGTATACAAAATTATCTAAATATTTTTTATTTTTTATATTTTTTAAATATTTTTTTGTTTATTTTCCATAATTTTATTTTTTCTTTTTTTGTCAAACCTTTTGTTCTTTCTTTGTTTATTAAATAATCTTGTTTAAATTCTAGATCTTTTTTAAATACATTTTTTATGGAGTCTAAAAACACATTTTTTATTTTTTTTTTATATATCATATGGTTCCAAACAGACATTTTTTTTATTATATAATATTCTTTTGAATTTCTATATAATTCTAAAATTTGTCCTGTTTTTATATTTTTATACTTTTTACATATTTTTTTTATTTTTAGAAATATATTTAATCCTAATATGTTTTTATTGTATAAATTTTCTATTTTACTAGGAATAACTGTGTATAAATTTGGATTTTGTACTAATAATCCTATTAATATTTTTATATATATATATTTTTTTTTCTTTTTTTTATAAATATTTATTAATTTTTTTTTTATTTTTTTAGAATTTATTTCATTTATTTCTAATATTCCTAATTTATCTGCTAACATTTTTTTTAAAAAAAATTTTGTTATTTTTCCTGGTATTTTTTCTATCATAGAAATAGCAATTCTACTAAATATAGTTTTTTCTTCCGGATTTGATAAATTGTTTTTTTTTAACAATTTTTTAAACAACAAAGATGACATTGGAATAGCATTTTTTATTCTATTTTTAAATTTTTTTATACCATGCTTTTTTATAATACTATCAGGATCTTCTCCTCTTGGTAAAAATATAAATTTTAATATTTTTTCATCTCTTATATATGGTAAAGATATTTCTAAAGTTTTCCATGATGCTTTTTTACCTGCATAATCTCCATCATAACAATATATTAGAGTATTGCAGATATTAAATAATTTTTTTATTATGTGAGTATTTATTGAAGTTCCCAATATAGATATTGCATATTTTATTTTATTTTGAAAAAGTGTTATTACATCGAAATATCCTTCTACTATTAATAATTTTTTTATTTTTTTATTATATTTATATACTTCAAATATTCCATATAGATTATCTTTTTTTCTAAATATACTTGTTTCTGGAGAATTTAGATATTTTGGATTTTTGTTTGTTGCTGATCTTGCTCCAAATCCATTGATTTTTCCTTTAGAATTTTTTATTGGAAACATTATCCTTTCCATGAATCTATTTTGTATAATATTGTTTTTTTTATATAATATTCCAGATTTTATTAAATTTTTTATAAACTTTTTATTTTTTTTTACATAATTTTTTGAAATTATTTTTATATTATTAGAGTATCCTATAGAAAAAATTTTAATAATTTTTTTTTTTATTTTTCTATATTTTAAATATTTTATAGCAATTTTATTTTTTTTTTTATATATGTTTTCTTGATACTTTTCTGAAATTTTTTTAAGTACATTATATAATTTTTCTTTTTTATAATATTTTTTATATATAACATTTTTGTTAGGTATTTTCATTCCATTTAAACAAGATAACTCTTTAATGCTCTCTATAAAATTCATTTTTTCATAATTTATTAGAAAATCTATTGCATTTCCATGAACATGACATCCAAAACAATAGTAAAATTGTTTTTCAAAACTTATAGAAAATGATGGAGTTTTTTCATTATGAAATGGACATATTGAATAATAGTTTTTTCCTTTTTTTATTACATCTATTTTGGAACTAATTAATTCTACTATATTAGTGTTTAATAAAAGCTCATTTATAAAGCTTTTTGGTATTTTATATAACATTTTTATTAATTTTTTTTTAGTTAATAGCCGATCTTTTTTAAGAACGGCTTTTATTATTTTTTAATACATTCTTATTCTTCTAGAATTTTCTCTATTTATTTTTTTTTTCAACCTTTTTATTGCTGAAGCTTTTGCTCTTTTTTTTATTGTTGTTGGTTTTTCATAAAACTCTCTTCTTCTCATTTCTGACAATATACCAGCTTTTTCACAAGCTCTTTTAAATCTTCTTAACGCTATATCAAATGGTTCATTATCTCTAATTTTAATTATTGGCATAAATTTTTCTTTTTTGTTATGTTTTTAAAATAAAATTTAAAAAACTATTTGTAAATTAATATTATAAAGTATATATTATAAAATATATATTTTATATTTTTTAAATAAAATATTTTTGTAACTTTATTAAAATATGAAAATATTAGGAATAGAAACATCTTGTGATGATACTAGTATAGCTATTTATGATGATAAAATTGGATTAATAAATTGTATTACTAAAAGTCAATCTAAAATACATGCAAAATATGGAGGTGTTGTTCCAGAAATAGCAGCTAGACTTCATTTAAAAAATATTTTTTTTTTATTCAACAAATTAATAAATAATAAAATAATTTTAAAAAAAAATATTAATGCTATTTCATATACAGCAGGACCTGGATTATCTGGCTCTCTTTTAGTAGGAGCATCTGTAGCAAATTCTTTATCGTATTTATGGAAAATTCCTATAATATTTATTAATCATATGGAAGCTCATATGTTTTCATATATGTTAAATAAACATAGTTTTGATGTTCCTAAATTTCCATTACTATCTTTGTTGGTTTCAGGTGGTCATACACAGATTGTTTTAGCTAAATCTTTAGGTAAATATAAAATATTAGGTGATTGTTTGGATGATCCAGCTGGAGAAGTAATAGATAAAATTTCTAATATGTTAGGAATAAAATATCCAGGTGGTAGAGAATTGTCTAAATTAGCTAAATTTGGTAGATCTGGTGTTTTTAATTTTCCTAGACCTATGTTATATAGTAAAAATTTAAATTTTAGTTTTTCTGGTCTTAAAACTTACGTAAAAAGGATTATACTAAATAATAGTACTAATATTGATAATAAATTTAAATATAATATAGCAAAAGAATTAGAAAAAACTATAGTAGATATATTAGTAAAAAAAAGTTTTAATGCGTTAAAAATTACAAAAATAACAAGATTAGTAGTTTCAGGAGGAGTTAGTGCTAATGAATTTTTAAGAAAAGAAATGAAAAGGATGTCTAAAAAAACAAAAAATTGTTCTTTATATTTTACAAATAAACGGTTTTGTACTGACAATGGAGCTATGGTTGCTTATTTAGGAATGTTATACTTTAAATATGGTATGTATTCTTCACCAAAAATATTTTTTTCTCCAAAATTATCTATTTCAAATAATTTTTATTTTTGATGTTTTTTAATATAATTTATTTTTTATTAATAATTTTTAAAATTTTTTATTTAAAATATATTTTTTTTTATTTATTATATTTTATGAGAAAAATTATGAAGATATATTTAGTAGGAGGAGCTATAAGAAATAAACTTTTAGGATTGCCTGTGAAAGATAGAGATTGGGTTGTAGTAGGAGCTAATATAAATTTTTTTATAAAAAACAAATATAAAAAGGTTGGAAAAAAATTTCCAGTTTTTTTACATCCTTATACTCATGAAGAATATGCTTTAGCTAGAACTGAAAAAAAAAGTGGTTTAGGATATAGAGGATTTAAGGTTAATTTTTCTCCTAATGTTACATTAAAAGAAGATCTTTTAAGGAGAGATATTACTATAAATGCTATAGCTAAAGATAAAAATGGTAAATATTTTGATCCATATAATGGATTGAAAGATATTAAAAAATGTGTTTTAAGACATGTTTCTAGTTCATTCTCTGATGATCCATTGAGAGTATTCAGAGTAGCAAGATTTGCTGCTTTATTATTTCACTTAGGATTTAAAATATACAAAGATACATTATGTTTAATGTCTAGTAATTTTATTAAAAATGAAATAAAATATTTAGAAAAAGAAAGAATTTGGCAAGAGACAGAAAAAGCGTTTAAAACAAAAAATCCTAATATATATTTTCAAGTACTTTTTGAATGTAATTTAATAAAAGTAGTTTTTCCTGAAATATATTATTTAATTAATTTAGATAAAAAATTATGTTTTTTAAATAAAAAATATTTTTTAAAAAATAATATTTTTAAAGGTCTTTCATATATTTCTACACGAACTAACAAAGTAGATATAAAAATTTCATTTTTTTTTCAGTTATTTTTTGTTAATATTTATTTTTGTATGCCTAACAATTATAAATTTTTATTTTTTAGAAATTTTTTTAAATATATTAATATTTTTTTTGTTAGAATAAATGTTCCAAATAAAATAAAAAATTTATCTATAACATTTATAAAAAATGTAAATTGTTTGATAAATATACATTATAAATCTTCTAAAGAAATAGTATTTTTATTAAAAAAAATTAATGCATGGAGAAATCCTTCTATAGTAAAAAAATTGTCTATATTAACAGATTTTTATATAGATTTTTTAAATATATTTTATAAAGATTATTTTAATAATAGAATTTCTTGTGGAAAATATTTAATTAATGTTTTTAAAGTTTCTAGATCTATTTCATTTAAATCTATAAAGAAAAATATAATTAAAGGAATAGAAATACAAAATAAAATTAATGAATTGAAAGAATTAGCTATAGAAAATTATAGATTTTTTTTAAATAATAGATTTAAAAAATAAGTTATAATATTTTTTATTATAATTTTTAAAATTATTTTGTATTTTTTTTTATAAAAAAAATCTTTTATTTATATTTTATATTAAATTTATATTACATAAAATAATTTTTTTTATTTTTTAAAAGTTATTTTTTATATAATAAAAATATTCAAACGGCACTTTAGTGCCGTTTTTTTAATTTTCCACAATCATTATTATTGTTTTTCCAGAAGTAATTTTTCCAGACATTTTTTTTATTTTTTTTATTTTTTCCATGTTAGATATAACAACTGGAGTAATAATAGATTTTGCATTTTTTTTTAACATAGGTAAATCAAAAGTAATTATTAAATCTCCTATTTTTACATTTTGATTTTCATTAGCAAATTTTTCAAATCCTTTTCCTTTTAATTTTATAGTATCTATTCCAAAATGCACAAACAGTTCTATTCCTTCATCAGATTTTATTGAAAAAGCATGTAAAGTATTAAATATTTTACTTATCTTACCATTTACTGGAGATACAATGCTATTTCCTGTAGGTTGTATTGCTATTCCATCTCCTACTATTTTGTCTGAAAAAACTATATCTGGAACTTTTTCAATATCAATTATCTTACCAGACAATGGCGCGAAAATTTCTATTTCTTTATTTTTACTATTTTTTTTATTTCCAAAAATATTAGAAAAAATGCCCATAAGTTTCTCCTAAACGTTTGTTTTAATATATGTTCTAACATTTTTTATAAGAATATTTAAACGTTCTGCTTTTTTCCTTTAAAATAATTTTCTCTAATTATTTTTTTTATGTTAGGTATATCTGGGGAATTTACACTAAATTCGTCTATACCAATTTTTAATAAAAATTTTGTTGCTAAAGGATTACTTGCCAATTCGCCACATATTCCAGTCCATTTTCCATTTTTGTGAGATGCTTTTACTACTATTTTTATTAATTTTATTACTGCTGGATGCATTGGATTGTATAAGTTAGATACTAAATCATTTCCTCTATCTACAGCTAATGTATATTGAGTTAAATCATTACTTCCTATGCTAAAAAAGTCTACTTCTTTAGCTAGAGTGTTGGATATTAGAGCTGCAGCTGGAGTCTCTATCATTATTCCTATTTCTATATTTTTATTATAAATTATATTTTCTTTGTTTAACTTTGTTTTTATTTTTTGTATTTCTTTTTTTAAAAAATTTATTTCTTCTAATGATATTATCATTGGAAACATTATTTTTAGTTTTCCAAACCTAGAAGCTCTTAACATTGCTCTTAGTTGAGTTCTAATTATATATTTTTTTTTTGAATAAATTCTTACAGCTCTATATCCTAGAAACGGATTTTCTTCTTTAGGTAAGTTTAAATATTTACAATTTTTGTCTCCTCCTATGTCTAATGTTCTCATTATTACTTCTTTATTTTTCATTTCTTCTAATATTTTTTTATAAACATTGAATTGTTCTTCTTCAGTTGGAAGTCTATTTTTACTCATATATAAAAATTCTGTTCTATATAATCCTATTGATTCAGCTCCATTTTTTTTAGCTATATTTATGTCATTTATTTCACTTATGTTAGCTCCAACTTGTATATTTTTGCCATCTAAAGTAATTGCTTTTAAATTTTTGAATATTTTTAAACTTTTTTTTTCTTTTAAAAATTTTTTACTTATTTTGTTTTTTAATGATAATATTTTATCATTAGGGTTTATATGAATTTCATTATTAATACTATCTAATATTATAAAATCGTTATTTTTTATTTTTTTTGTAATATTTTTAACTCCAACTATAGCTGGTATTCCAAGTGATTTAGCTATTATAGAAGTATGTGATGTTTCTCCTCCTAATTCTGTAGCAAAACCTAATATATTTTTTTTACTTATTTGAGAGGTTTCAGATGGTGTTAGATCTTTGCATATTAAAATAACTTTTTCATTAATTTCATTAAATTTTTTTGTATTAATATTTAGAATGTTATTTATTATTCTTTTACCTATGTCTTTTATATCAATTATTCTGTTTTTCAAATATTTGTTTTTTATCTTTTTCATTTCCTCTATTTGTTTTTTTATTACTTTTTTTGTAGAAGACACGGCTGTATATTTTTTTTTAATAAAACTTATTACATCTTTTGACATTTCGTCGTCTTCTAATATCATTATATGACCTTCAAATATTTCTGATTTTTCTTTTCCTATTTTTTTTTTTACATTTTTTTTTATTTTTTTTATTTGATTTACTGATTTTTTTATAGATTTTAAAAATTTTTTTATTTCATTATTTATTTTTTTTTTTGAAATTTTTTGATTTTTAATTTTTTTATATTTTGAATTTATTAATAGCGCTTTTCCTAACGCTATTCCTTTTGAAACTGGAATTCCTGAAATCATAATTTTCCTTTTCATAGTAAAGTTTTTTGTTTTTTTATTATTTTAAATTTGATATAAACTTTTTTAAATGATATATTGCTTTTTTTTCATCTTTTCCATCTGCTGTTATTTTAATTTTTTTTTTATATGATAATTCTAATGTTTGTATTTTAAATAAACTTTTTGCATTAACTGTATTTTTATCTGTTGTTATAGTAATATTGGAATCAAATTTTTTAGCTTCTCTAACAAATAAAGATGCTGGTCTTATATGAAGTCCATTTTTTAATTTAATTTCTATTTTTTTTGTTAGCATGTTTAATCTCATTAATTTAAAAATGGTTTATTTATATTTTTATTATATATTTTAAACAAACAAATATTTTAATTTTAAAATAACATGATTTTAAACAAAAATGTAAATCTTTAAAAATTTATATAAACATTTTTGTTTTATTATTAGCATTTTTTTATTATTTAAAATATTTAAATATGTGTTTTAAATAAAATATGTATAATAAAATTTTAAACTTTTTATAAACTAGTTTTACAGAGTAATGAAAAATATAAAAAATGTAATTAAAAATTTAAGAAAAAAAATAAAGTTATATGAATATTTTTATAATGTATTGAATATTTCTTTGGTTCCTGATCATAAATATGATAAATTATTAGAAAAGTTATCATTTTTAGAAAAAAAATTTTCTAAATATGATTCTATTAATTCTCCTACTAAAAAAATAGGTAATAATTTTTCTAATAGTTTTAAATTAAATAATCATATATTACCTTTACTTTCTTTAGAAAGTTTTTATAAAATAGATTATTTTTACAATTTTTATGATTTTTTTAAAAAAAAATATCATAAAAATTTAGATTTTTGTTGTGAACTAAAAATTGATGGTGTAGCTTTAAACATATTATATAAAGATAATTTAATAGTACATGCCCTTACTAGAGGAAATGGATATTCTGGTGAAAATATAACTAATAATATAAATGTAATAAAGAACTTGCCTAAAAAATTGTTAGGAAAAAATGTACCAAAAGTTTTAGAAGTTAGAGGGGAAGTATTTATATTTAAATCTGATTTTTTCAATTTAAATAAAAATTTATCTAATATTTTTAAAAAGTCTTTTTCAAACACTAGAAATATAGTTTCAGGAATTTTGAGAAGAAAAAAAAATTCTAAACTATTTAATAAAAAATTGTTTTTTGTGGCTCATAGTATTGGATATGTATATCCAAGTAATAGATTTAAAAGTCATTATTTTATGTTAAAAGAATTACAAACTTTTGGTTTTTGTATAAACAAATATAATTATGTTTATAAACAAAAATATAAAATTATAAATTTTTTTAAAAAAATCTTATTAATAAAAGAAAAAATAAATTTTGATATAGATGGTATAGTTATAAAGATAGATTCTATAAATATACAAAAAAAAATTGGAAATACTAGTAAATTTCCTAAATGGGCTATAGCAATAAAGTTTAATACACAAAAATTAGTAACAAAAATTTTATCAATTAATTTCAAAATAGGAAGAACAGGAGTAATAACTCCAGTAGCAAGATTTGTTCCTGTAAATTTTTCAGGTGTTATAGTAAAAAATGCTTCTTTATATAATAAAAATAATATTGAGAGTTTAAAAATAAGTGTAGGATCTAATGTTTTAGTAAAAAGAAAAGGAAATGTTATTCCTAAAATTGTGAAAGTTATTTCTAAAAAAAATGATAAAAGTTTTAAAAAAATATTTTTTCCAAAATTTTGTCCATCTTGTAGTTCTAAATTAGTTTTAAATAGAAGTAAAAAATTATATATGTGTATTAATAGAGTGTTTTGCAAATCTCAAAAAAAAAAAATAATATTACATTTTTTTTCTAAACATGGATGTAATATAAAAGGTATAGGTCCTAGGACCATTGAAATTTTAGTTAATAAAAAAATAGTTAACAATTCATTAGATATGTTTAATTTAAATGAAAAAACTTTATTAAATATTAAAAATTTTAATAAAAAATCTATTATAAAAATTGTAAAAAAACTAAATAGTTTTAAAAATATATATTTTTATAATTTTTTATATGCATTAGGAATTCCAGAAATAGGTATATCTTTATCAAAAAATATTGCAAAAAATTTTAAATCTATAGAAGAATTTATATATTTTAGTTATAATTGTAATTTTACTAAAATAGACAATATAGGAAAAAAAATATCAAATAATATTTATAGTTTTTTTATATTAAAAAGAAACATAATATATGTTAAAGAGTTATCTAGAAAATTAAAAATTATTTTTTAATATTTTTTTTATTACCAAAATTATTGGGCTGTGCAGGATTTGAACCTGCGACCAATTGATTAAAAGTCAACTGCTCTACCAACTGAGCTAACAACCCATATTATATTAAGAAAAATTATAAATTAAATTTTAGGTGATGTCGGATTTGAACCGACGACTTCCTCCGTGTAAAGGAGGTACTCTGCCAGCTGAGTTAATCACCTATGATAAAAATAACTAATAATTTTATTATTATAATGTTTTTGATATTAATTAGTCAACGTTTTTATTTATGTTTTTTGAATTTTATTTTTTTTTTATAAAAATAGTTTGTAAAAATATATATTAAGAAAAATATTTATGAAAATAAAAACTAGATTTGCTCCTAGTCCTACAGGAAATTTACATTTTGGAAATATTAGAACTGCTTTATTTTCTTGGCTGTTTGCTAAAAAAAATAAAGGAGAATTTATTTTAAGAATAGAAGATACTGACAATTTAAGAAATAAGCCTAAATCAGTAAAAAATATAGTAGAAGTAATGAAATGGTTAGGATTGAATTGGGATGGTAAAATATATTTTCAGAGTAGAAGATTTTCTTTTTATAAAAAGATAATTAATGCTATGTTAGAAAAAAAAATTGCATATAAGTGCTATTGTTCTGAAAATGATTTAAAAAAAAAAAAAAAAAATCAGATTTTAAATAATAAAAAACCTAAATATGATGGAACTTGTAGAAGTTTTAAAAATAATGTTTTTTTTAAAGATAAATCTTTTGTTATAAGATTTAAGAGTCCTAAATCAGGATATGTAAAATTTAATGATGAAATAAGAGGAAATATAAAATTTAAAAATAGTGAATTAGATGATTTCATTATTTTAAGAAGAAATGGTATTCCTACTTATAACTTTTGTGTTGTAGTAGATGATTTACATATGGGCATAACTCATGTTATTAGAGGTGAAGATCATATAAGCAATACTCCTAAACAGATAAATATATTTTGTTCTTTAAAAGCAAATATTCCAAAATATGCACATTTGCCTATGATTTTGAGTGAAGAGAAAAAAAAAATTTCTAAGAAGAATAATAATACAAATATTATTAAATATTTTGAAGAGGGATTTTTACCTGAAGCCATATTAAATTATTTAGTAAGATTAGGATGGTCTTATGGAAATAAAGAAATATTTAGCTTATCTGAAATGAAAAAGTTATTTTCTTTAAACAATATTAGCAAATCTTCTAGTATATTTAATATAAAAAGATTATTTTTCTTAAATAAATATTATATAAATAATGTAATTTCTTATAAAAAAATAGTTCCATTATTAAAATATCATTTTGTTAAGGAAAATATAAATATAAAATATGGTCCTGATATTAAAAAGGTATTTTATCTTTTTAAAAATAGATGTTTTTCTTTAAGAGAAATAATTGTTTCCTCTAACTATTTGTATAAAAAATTTTTAAATTTAGATAATATTTTTTTAATTAAATTACCATATAAATATATTTTAATAGTTTTTAAAATTTCTTATTATAATTTTAAAAAAATAGATTATTGGAGCTCTTCTGAAATATGGAAAAAAATTGTTATAATTTCATATAAAGATAAACTTTTTTTACATAATATAATTAATATATTAAGAATTACTTTTACTGGAAAATCTTTTTCTCCTAGTATTAGTAAAATAATTTATTTAATTGGTAGAAAGAAAATTTTATATAGTTTAAAAAAATGTATTTTATTTTTGAAAAATTTTATTATATAGATAATATGTAATAATTATTGTTTCTTATTTATATTTTTATCAATATTACATGATTTTTTTTAATTTAATTTCATGTAATATTGTTTTTTATTTTTTATATTTGCATATTCATGATTTCTTGATATGCAGACATTATTTTATTTCTTACTTTAACAGCAATTTCTAAATATAAAGAAGATTTTTCTAAGTCTAACATTACATCACTAACTGTTTTTTTATTAATTTTATCATTTTTTAAGAAGTTATCTATTTTATGATTTCTAATTTTTTTAAAATTATAATTTTTTTCAATTTCTCTATTAAAAAATTTATAAAAGTTATTTTTTATATTGTATTTTTTAATATTTATTTTGTTACTTAATTCATGAAATTTTGTTATAATATTAGGCTCATTTATTATCATATTTTTTAAAAATATTTAACTAAATTAAATTTAATTTTTATTATATCATATTTTATTTTAAAATATTTTAATAGATACACATTATTTTTTTATAACGTGAGAAAATTTTTTATGAATGAAAAATTATCATTTGAAAAAGAAATAAAAAAAAATAATTTTTTTGAATTTTTTTTTAATATTATAAAAAAAAATATTATTATATTTATAATTTTGTCATCATTTTTTTTAACATTTATATTTTCTATTTTTTTTTTATATAGTTCTACTAATTATTGTACATTATATAATAATTTACTTAATGAAGATAAAAATGTAATTATTTCAGAATTATCTAATATGCACATTCCTTATAAGATTAATGATGCTGAGAATAAAATTAAAATACCTAGAAATCTAATTTATGAAGTTAGAATGAGATTATCTGAAAAAGGAATTCCAAAAGAAAATATAAATGGTTTTGAGATTTTAGATAAAGAAAAGTTTGGAGAAAGTCAGTTTCATGAAAGAATAAATTATCAGAGAGCGTTAGAAGGTGAATTAGCTAAGACTATAATGAAAATAGATTACATAAAAAATGCATCTGTTCGTTTGGTAATGAATTCTAAGTCTATCTTTGTTAATAATGATATAGATGCTTCAGCATCAGTTTTATTAACTGTAAAATATGGAAAACATTTAAATATAAATAAAATAAACTCTATTCTACATTTAGTATCTACAAGTGTATCTGGTTTAAAATATCAGAATATAACTATAGTAGATCAATATGGTAATCTTTTAAATCAATTATCAGATGTAGATGTATACAACAATAGTAAATTAATTTATATAAATGATATAGAAAAAAAATATAAAAACAAAATTGAAGAAATTTTAATACCATTGTTTGGAATAAATAATGTTCATGCTCAAGTTACAGCTCAAATAGATTTTGATAAAAAAGAAGAAGTAGAAGAAAAATATAAACCAAACTCTAATATATTTGACAAATCTATTAGATCTAATCAAAGCGTTTATAGTAAAGAATTTCATAGTGGAAGTAAAAGTATTGGTTCTGAAGAAAATTATTTAAAAAAAAAATATGATAATAATATAAAAAATAACTTAAATTCTAATCTACATAAAAAAGATATTAATTATAAAAATAACCTTAATAACATAGAAAATAATAACAATGTTTCAGATCATAATGGTGATTATATTACAAATTATGATAATACTACTAATTATGAATTAGATCACAATATTATTAATACTAAAATTAATGTAGGAAATTTGAAGAGAGTTTCTGTAGGTGTTGTAATAAATTATGTAAAAAATTCTAATGGAAAATTTGTACCACTAAATCATGATTATATAAAAAAAATAAGACGTTTAGTAAAAAATTCAATAGGTTTTTCTCAAGATAGAGGAGATACTGTAGATTTAGTAAATTCATTATTTTTTAATCCACAGGATAATATAAAAGAAAAAAAAATATTTATAGAAAAAGATTATTCTAACTTTTTTCTAAAGAATTTTTTATTTACTTTTATAACAGTTATTTTTATTATACTTTTTTATAAACTTTTATTTAAAAAGATCTTTTTTTATATTTTATACAGAAAAAACAAAGAAAAAAAAAATGATAAAACAAAAAATAAAAAAATAAAAAAAAACAAAAATGTTGATGAAAAAATTTTAGAAAAAAACAAAAATGTTGATGAAAAAATTTTAGAAAAAAACAAAAATGTTGATGAAAAAATTTTAGAAAAAAACAAAAATGTTGATGAAAAAATTTTAGAAAAAAACAAAAATGTTGATGAAAAAATTTTAGAAAAAAACAAAAATGTTGATGAAAAAATTTTAGAAAAAAATAAGAAAAAAAAAATATCTAATGCATTAATAGTTACTAAACAAAATAATAATGATGAAAATGTTTTTGAAAAAAAATCTTCTTTTATAGCAAAGATTATTAGAAATTGGATAAACAAAAATGAATAACAGTATTAGTGGTTATACAAAAAGTGCATGTTTATTATTTTTTTTAGGGGTTAAAAAAAGTAAAAAAATATTGAGACATTTTACTGAGGATGAAAAAAAAAAAATAATTTATAAATTATCGGATTCTTCTATATTTTCTAATAGAAATATAGATGTAGCAGTAAAATGCTATAAAGAACATTGTAAAAAATTAATCTTTAATAAAAAAAAATATTTTAATAATTATTTTGAATCTGTAATTAATAAATCTTTTAACAAAAAGGATCGTTTATTTTTAATAGATAGTATTAAAAACAAAAAAATTTTTTTTAAAAATGTAGAAAAAACTAATTTAAGTAATGCTAAAAATTGTTATTTTATTTTTAGAAAAGAACATCCGCAAATTATTGCTGTTTTTTTAAAATATTTAGATAAAAAAAAATCTTTTAAAGTTCTTTCTCTTTTTAAGAAAAAATATAGATATGAAATTATTAGAAGAATGTTTGAAATAAAAAAAATTAGTGTATCTTCTAAAAATGAATTTTTTAAAATAGTTAATTATCTTTTTAAAAAAAAAGATTTATTAAAAAAATATAATTTATGTAAGTCTATGAAAATATTTAATTTGTTTTCAAAAAAAGAAAAAATTAATATATTAAGAAATTGTTTTAAAGAAAATTTTCATATTAGAAAAAAAATTATTTGTGAGATGTTTACTTTTAAAGACATATTTAAAATGAAAAATGATAATATAAATATTTTATTAAAATATATTAATAAAAAAATTTTATATAAATCTATAACAAATTTAAAAGAAAAATTTAGAAATAAAATTTTAGCAAATATGTCTAAAAAACAATTATATTATTTTTTTAAAATGATAAAAAATGGTAATTTAAAATTTTCTAAAGAAAATATAAAAAACAGTAGAAAAAATATTTTAGATGTTTTAAAACTTTTATTAGAAAAAAATATATTAATATTGAAAGATATGGAAAAAATTTATGCATGAGATATCTTATATAAAAAAATGGAAAAAATGGGCTCCAAGATCTTTTTGTAAAAATAGAAATTTTAATAATATTTTAAAAAAAAAGAATAAGAATATAAATGATAACAATGTTTCAAAAGAGAAAATGCTATTTAATATAAAAGAAATTTATAATGAGGGATTTTTAAAAGGCAAAAAAATAGGACATAAAATAGAACACAAAAAATTTTATATTTATAAAAAAAAAAAAAAGTTAGAAATAAAAAAGATTAAAAGTTTATTTTTAAGCTTAAAAAAATCTATTAAATCTATAGATTCTTATATGTCTATAAAGATAGTAAAAATATTTTTTAATATTATTAAAAGAAATAGTAAAATTTTTAATAATATAAGTACTAAAAAATTAATAAAAGATGTAAAAAAATATCTATATAAAGAATGTAGTTTTTTACATAATTTAACTTTTAAATTTAATCCTATAGATTTAAAACTAATTAAAAAAAAATTTATTAAATTTTTTAAATTTAAAAATTGGATTTTAATTTCAGACAAAAATGTTTCTAAAGGAGAATGTCAAATAATTTCTCCTGAAATTAATATAAATTTTACTAATACAGATAATTGGAATAACTTATATAGAATTTTTTTATTAGAGAAGAATTCATGAATCAAAATTTAAAAAATTGGTCAAAAAATATAGATTTATTGAATAATAAAATATATAAATTTTCAAAATCTGTAAAATATGGATATGTAATCAGTTTTATTGGGTTATTATTAGAAGTTTCTGGAATAAGTTTATCTATTGGAGAAATTTGTATTATAGAAATTGTTTTTAACGAAAAAGTATTTTTGATTGAAGGAGAAGTAACAGGATTTAAAAATAAAAATATATTTGTTATGTTATTTGAAGAATGTAATGGTATATCTCCTGGATCAAGAGTATTTCCAAAAATTGATAAAAATGGTCATCATAAAAGAAAAATGCTTCCTGTAGGAAAAAATTTACTAGGAAGAGTTATAGATAGTTATGGAAATTCTATAGATAATCTAGGAAATTTAAATTGTAAAAAATTTATATCTACATCTTGTAAAAAAATTAATCCCTTAATGAAAAAACCTATAAACAAAATATTAGATACTGGTATTAGAGCAATAAATTCTTCATTAACTATAGGAAAGGGACAAAGAATAGGACTATTTGCTAGTTCTGGGGTTGGTAAAAGTGTTTTGCTAAGTATGATGTCAAGAAATTCTAAATCAGATATTTTTGTAATAAGTTTAATAGGAGAAAGAAGTAGAGAAATTTTGGAGTTCGTAGAAAATATAAAAGATGCAAATAATTTTTCAAAATCTGTAGTTATTGTTGCGCCGGCTAATAGTTCTCCATTGCTTAAAGTTCAAGGAGCTTTATATTCAATAAGTATAGCTGAATATTTTCGAGAAAAAGGTAATCACGTATTGTTTATATTAGACTCTTTGACAAGATATGCAATGGCTGAAAGAGAAATATCTATTTCTATGGGAGAAATACCTGTAATGAGAGGATATCCAACTTCAATATTTTCAAAATTGCCTTTTTTTATAGAGAGATCAGGTAATAATGAAAAAAAAAATTGTTCTATAACTGGATTATACACTGTTTTAATAGAAAATAATAAAAGCTTAGATCCTATTTCTGATTTGGCTAAATCAGTTTTAGATGGACATATAATGCTGTCTAAAAGTTATGCTAATTCTGGACATTATCCTGCTATTAATATGGAGACTTCTATAAGCAGAGTAATGTTTAATTTAGTTGGAAAAGATCATTATAAAAAATCTTTATATTTAAAGAAACTAATATCTATATATACAAAAAACAAAGATTTAATAAGCTTAGGAGCATATGTTAAAGGTAATAATAAAATTTTAGACACCGCAATTAATTTATGGCCTAAAATAGAAAAATTTTTGAAACAAGATTCAGACATTATGTATGATTTTAAAAAATCTTATATAGACTTAGTAAAATTAATAAAATAATACATTGGAAATTTTATGAACAAAAGAGTTAAGTTAATGAATTTATTAATTTTTTTAGAAAAAATAAAAATAAAAAATATTTACAAAAATTTTTTAAATTTATTAAATTATAGAAAAAATAATAAATTGAATTTAAAATTGTTAAAAAGATATAAAAAAGTATATTTAAAAAAAAATGATAAAAATCTTTCTTTAGGAATAAGTGCTGTAGAAATAAAAAATTTTAATAATTTTTTGAGTATATTAAATAATAAAATATTTCAGCAAAAAGGTAACATTTTTGAAATTGACATTAAAAAAAAAATTTTTTTAAAAAGTATTTTTAAAAATAAAAAAAAGATAAATATTTTAAAGTTTTTTAAAACATATTTATTGAATAAAGAATATAATAAAAATATTTATATAACAGATTTTAATAATGAGGAATTGTTACAAACATTTTTTTTAAATAACAAAAATTTAATATTATAATTTGTTTTTTTTAAATTTTACAATTTTTATATAAGGAAGTTTTATGGATAAATTTTTAGGTAATTTTATACATGTAAATAAAATTTTAGAAAAATTTGATGATATTTCACATTGTTATAAAAAAAAAAATATATATAATTTTGTTAACAATGATTTTAACTTTTTCAATATTTTATATGCTGATTTAAACAATATATATTTTAAAGAAAAATTTTTATTAGAAAATTTGTTTAAAAATTTTTCTGAAACTTTAGAATATAATTTATCTAACATGTTAAATTATAAAGTAAAAATATATGTTAAAGAAATAAAAATACAAACATATAAAAAATATTTTAAAAATATTAGCTCTTTAATAAGTTTTAATTCTTTTAATATTTCCTCTATAAAAGATTTTGGTTTTTTTATATATTCTAGTGATTTTATTATTAACATGTTAGATCTTTTTTTTGGCGGAAAAAATAACTTTTTAAATAAAAAGAAATTTGATAATATTTCTTATAGTCAGAATTTTATTAGTAATAATATTAATAATGTATTAATTAATAGTTTAAATAAAATATTTAAAAAAAATTTAAATTTAAAAATATTTTCTTATGAATTTAAAAATTTTTTTTCCAAATTTAATAAAAATATTTTTTGTTTAAAAGATTTTTCAGTAATAATATATTTTAAAATTTTTTATAATAATAAATATTATAATAAATTTGATATATGTTTACCTCTTAGTTTTATTAAATACATAAATAAAATTATTTATAAAAAATCTAATAAAATATATGAAAAAAATGATATAAAAAAAAACTTTTATATGTTAAATAGTATAAAATTTGTTATATCTGCTTTTTTACAAAATTTTTTTGTTAATTTGTCAAAATTATATAAGTTAAAACGTAATTATATTATAAAAATACATGATCCAAATTATGTATACGTTTTTGTAGGAGACAAACTATTTTTTTTAGGGAAAAACATAATTTGCAAAAACAAAAATTCTGTTTTAATAAAAGAAATAAAATATTTAAAATATATAAATTTGGGTGATAATATGAATAATGAATTAGAAAAATTTAAAAAATATTTTTCAGAAAATACTGAAAAGTTAGCTTCAGAAAAAAATAATAATAAAATATTTTCAGATAAATCTTATAAAGAGAACTTAGAAAAAGACATACTTAATAAAAAAATAAGTTGTATAGGAGATATAAAAATAAAAATATCTGTTAGATTAGGAAGTGTAAATATTAAAACAAAAAAGCTTCTGTCTATAAAAAGCGGTTCTATAATACAATTAGATCAGTTAGCCGGAGAACCATTAGATATATTAGCAAATGGATGTTTAATAGCAAAAGGAGAGATAGTAGTTATAAAAAATAAATATGGAATAAGAATTGTAAACATACTAAATAATATAAACGATTTAAAATAATTTTTTTAGATTTTATATCTTATATTTTTTAAATTTTATAAATTTTTATAATATTTATATATTTATTTAATCATAATAAGATTTTGTTATTTATAATAATATTTTAAATTTTTAAATAACTCAATATTCTGGAAATTATAATGAAATATAGTAAAATTTTATTATTTTTGTTTTCATTACTTTCTACTTCTGTGTACTCTATGAATTTAAATTCAATTAACAATTTATTTTTTAATAAAGGAAGTGATTTTTCAATTCCTTTAGATATTTTAATAATAATGAGTTCTTTAAGTTTCATACCTGCTATTATTCTGTTAATGACTAGTTTTACTAGAATAATAATCGTTCTTAGTCTTCTTAGAAATGCTTTAGGAATGACTTATTCACCTCCTAATCAAATATTGATTGGGTTAAGTTTGTTCATTACATTTTTTATAATGTCTCCAATTTTTAACTTAGTTTATAAAGATGCTTATTTACCATTTATTAATAAAAAAATTGGTTATGAGATAGCTATAAATAAAGCTGTTTTTCCATTTAAAAAATTTATGCTTGGACAGATAAAAGAATCAGATATATCTTTTTTTTTAAAATTATCTAAAGAAAAAAAAGAAAAGTTTAGCAATAAATATGACATACCTATATATGTTATAATACCTGCTTTTATAGCTAATGAATTGAAAATAGCTTTTCAAATAGGTTTTATAATATTTATACCTTTTATAGTAATAGATTTAATTATATCTAGTATTTTAATGGCTTTAGGTATGATGATGGTTCCTCCATCTAGTATATCTTTACCATTCAAATTAATACTTTTTGTATTGTCAGATGGATGGAATTTATTAATAAGCTCTTTGGTTAATAGTTTTTATTTTTAAATTTTATTTTATTTTTAAAAAATTAGGTGAAAAATATGACTTTAGAAACTGTAGATAGTTTATTAGGCGAATCAATAAAAATGATTTTAATATTATCTATGCCATTATTAATTGTTGTATTATTAATAGGATTAATAATAAGTATATTACAATCTGCTACTCAAATTAATGAACAAACATTATCTTTTGTACCAAAGATGTTTTCTATATTAAGCATATTAATATTACTAGGACCTTGGATGCTTAATACTATAATAAATTATATTAAAGATTTATTTAAAATATTACCTATTGTTATAAACGCATGATAAATTTTAATTTTTATGAAATTTTTAATATTTTAAATAAACTGATTTTTCCGTTTTTTAGAATATTGTCTATGTTAATTATGATGCCTATTTTTGGGGAAAATTTTTTAAATAAAAGAATAAAAATATTATTTTCAATGTTTTTAAGTATTTTATATATTAATATATATAAAATAGAAAACAATTTAAATTTATTTTCTAATTATGGTTTTTTAATTTTATTTAAACAAATATTTATAGGAATAATAATTGGTTTTTTAATACAATTAATTTTTTCAATATCAGTTATAATTGGAGAAATAATAAGTTCACAAATAGGGTTGTCTTTTTCTACTATTTTTGATATATCCCAGAAATGGAATTCTTCGATATTTTCTTATTTCATAAAAATATTTATTTTAATGATTTTTTTATCTATCAATGGACATTTTTGGATTATTTATACTATATTCAACAGTTTTGAAATAATACCAATTGAAAATTCAAATTTTTCTAAAAAAATTTTTTTTTTAATATTATATTTTTTTGCTAATACCTTTTGTAATGGCATTTTAATAGTTTTACCTATTATTATATCTATTTTAGCATTAAATATAATGATGGCTATATTAAATAGAACAATACCTCAGTTTTCTGTTTTTTCAGTTTTTTTGCCAGTTCTTTTATTAATAAGTTTTTTAATTTTTTATTTTTATGTACCAATTAACATAAATAGTTTCGTTTTTTTTTTAAGAACTTCATTTGAAAAAATAAATAATTTAAAAAAAGATTTAATTTTTTATTAATTTTAGGTTATTTTTTTAATATTATATATTTTTATTATTTTAAAATTAAACGAATTGATTTATTTTATAATTTTTTTATTATTTTCAATTCGTTTAATAAATTTAATTTTTATATATTTATTTTATTTCATGTTCTTTGTACCATACATGTTTTTTTACTATTGGATCATATTTTTTTAATTTAAGTTTTTCTGGTTTATTTATTTTATTTTTACTAGTAGTATAAAAATGACCATTATTTGAAGTTGATAACAATTTTATTTTCTTTCTAGATTTTTTAGCCATGTATTTCCTTAAAATAATATGTTTTTTTTAAAAATATTTTTTAAATATTGCATCTATTCCTTTCTTATTTATCAGTCTAATCCCTTTAGTACTTGTTTTTATTTTTATAAATCTATTTATACTTGGCACCCAAAATTTATGTTTATGAATATTAGATTTAAATTTTCTTCTTTTAGCATTCATAGCATGTGATCTTTTATTTCCAAACATAGTTTTTTTTTTAGTAATTTTGCATATTTTTGACATTTTTTACCTTAAATATACTATTTTATATATTTAGTATAAAATATTTAATTTTTTATATTCTTATAACTTTCTATAGATTTTAATATTTCATTTTTTGCTTCTTTTTTATCTCCCCATCCAATTATTTTTATCCATTTATTTTTTTCTAGTTTTTTATAGTTATAGAAAAAATTTTGTATTTTTTCTTTTATACTTTTTTCTAAATATTTTATGTCTGATATTTTTTTATATTCTTGAGTTACTTTTTTATTAGGTAAACCAATTATTTTATTATCTTTTCCTGATTCATCTATCATTTTTAATATCCCTATAGGAACACATCTAATAATAGATTTTGGAATTATAGGATATGGTGTTATTACTAATATGTCTAAACAATCTCCATCTTCTGATAAAGTATTATTTATGTATCCATAATTATATGGATAAAACATAGCTACAGGAATAAATCTATCTACAAATATATTTCCACAATTTTTGTTAATTTCATATTTTACTGGATAAGAATTAGATGATATTTCTATAATAGCAAAAATATCATTTGGAGGATTTTTTCCTGACGGTATTTTTTTTAAATTCATTTTAAAATACTATAATATTTTATATTATTTATAAAATATTATATTAATTAATATTATATATAAATTATTATATATTAATTTTATTTTTTTTATAAAATATTTTTTATATTTTTTAGTAATTATGAGTTTTAATTATAAAATTTATAATATATTTTTTTATTATTTAAAAGTAAAAACATTTATTTATTAAAAAAATTTTATATTTTTTATAATTTTTAAAAATATAATGTTTAAAAAAATAAAATAGTTTTATAAACTATATGTTTTTTTTTAAAATTTTTTTTTAATAAGTTTATAAAATTGTTAAAGTTAGACTATAAGCCGGATTCTGTATTAAACAGTTATTCATCTAGATTAATAATCACTTATTAATTCATGCGACCTACCCAGACTATTTATTTAACGGGTCTTTTATATAAAGTCTTGTTTGGTCTTGCTCTAAGCGGAGTTTGCATTGCCATAATTTGTTACCAATTTATGCGGTGTGCTTTTACCACACCTTTTCACCCTTTCCTAAAAGTTTTAATAAATTTTTTAGGAGGTATTTTTTCTGTTGCACTTTTCGTAAGTTTACACTTCCCAGGAATTACCTGGCGCTTTAACCCGTGTAGAGTCCGGACTTTCCTCTTTTTTATATATAAAAATTTTTAAAAGTTTTATAATATTTTTTATTTAAAAAAAAGCAACTGTATGTCTAACTTTAACTATATAAATATATTATACATATTTGTAAATGTCATTTTTTTTTTAAAATATATTTATATAATAAATTTTTATTTATATTATGTATTTTAGATGTTATTTTTATTGAGTGACTCTGTGTCAATATTTTTCTTAGTATTTTGAATGTTCTTAACATTTTTTTTTTTATTTTTTTTTTTTTTTTTTTATTTCCTTTTATTATTAAAACTATTTCTCCTCTTATTCTATTTTTATCAAATTTTAGCCATTTTATTAAATTTTTCAAATTAGTTTTTTTAAAAGTTTCCCATAATTTTGTTATCTCTTTTGAAAACGTAATAGTTCTATTATCACCGAAAAATTTTATCATATATTTTAAAGATTTAATTATTCTATTTGAAGTTTCATATAAAATTATAGTTCTTTTTTCTAAAGATAATCTTTTAAACATTTTTTCTTTTTCTTTGCATTTCTTTGGTATAAATCCTTCATAACAAAAACTCTTTGAACTTATTCCTGAACTAACAATTGCAGAAATAGCAGAACATGCTCCTGGTATAGGAATTATTTTTATATTTTTTTTATAACACATCTTAATTATTATTTCCCCAGGATCATTTATTATAGGAGTTCCGGCTTTTGAAACTATTGCAACATCTTTTTTTTTATATAATTCAACAAATATTTTTTTACTTTTTTTTTTCTCATTATTTTTGTTTAAAGAAATAACATTAGATTTTATTTTATAAAAATTTAATAGTTTTCTTGTATGATTTATGTTTTCTGATGCTATAATTTTAACATTTTTTAATACTTGTATAGCTCTATATGTTATATCTTTTATATTTCCTATTGGAGTGGATACTATATATATATTTCCAAAATTTTCATTTATCTTTTTCATAACATTTTTTATATTTTGTAATTTTAAGTATTATAATAAAACTTTTTATAAAAAAATAAATTAAATAATATTATTATTATTTTTTAAGATTTTTTAATATTTTTTAATTCTATTATATAATAATTTTTATTTTAGGATTTATTATGAAAAGAGTAGTAATAACTGGAATGGGTATTATTTCTAGTATAGGAAATAATAAAAAAGAAGTTTTAAGGTCTTTAAAATTAGGAAAATCAGGAATTTCTTTTTCTAAAGAAATGTTTAATTTAGGCATGAAAAGTAATGTAATTGGAAATATAAAAATAAAAAAACTTAGTAAAATTGATAACAAAATATTTAGATTTATGAATATGTCTTCTATATATGCTTATTTTTCTTTTTTAGAAGCTGTAGAAGACTCAAAATTAGACTTTAACATGTATCAAAAAAATTATAGAGTGGGATTAATATCTGGATCTGGAAATTCTTATTATAGATTTAGAAATTTTTCTAATAAAAATTTTAAAAGTCATAATATAGATCCATACGTTTTAATAAAAAGTCTTCCATCTAATATTTCTTCTTGTTTATCTACATATTTTAAAATATATGGTATTACTTATTCTATAAGTTCTGCATGCACTACATCATCTCATTGTATTTGTAATTCTTATGATTTAATAAAATATGGAAAACAGGATATTATGTTTGCTGGAGGTAGTGAAGAAATAAATTTGAAGTTAGCAAATGGATTTGACATGATGAAAGTGCTTTCTAGAAAAAGAAATAAATCTCCTCAAAAGTCTTCTAGAGCGTTTGACAACGACAGAGATGGATTTGTTATTTCAGGTGGTGCAGGATTTTTAGTTTTAGAAGAATTGAATTTTGCAATTTCTAGAAAAGCTAATATATATGCTGAAATTGTTAATTATTCTTCTCTTTCTAATGGAGAAAGTATGATATTACCTTCAGAAGATAGGTCAGTAGAATGTATGAAAAGAGCTTTAAAAGGAATAAAAAAAATAGATTATATAAACGCACACGCTACTTCTACAAAAATAGGAGATTATATAGAATATAATGCAATTTTAAAAGTTTTTAAAAAAAATAATTTTATTCCTATAATTTCTTCTACTAAATCTATGACAGGTCATTCTTTGGGTGCATCTGGAGTACATGAAATAATTTATACTATATTAATGATGAAAAATAATTTTATAGCACCTTCTATTAATATAAAAAAAATAGATTCTAGATTTTTTGTTAATAATATTGCATTAAAAAAAATTAACAAAAAGATTTATATAGCTATGTCTAATAATTTTGGTTTTGGTGGTACTAATGTGAGTGTAGTAATAAAAAATTTTATTTTATAATTTTAATTTAAAAATAAATAATTACATTTTATTTTGATACATATATAATGTAATAAATTTATTTTTTATTTAATTTTAAAACTTTTTCAGGAGTAAATTGTTTTGAATCAATTAGATCAATTAAAAAAATATAGTACTATTGTTGTAGATACAGGAAATGTAGAATTAATAAAAAAATTTTTACCTCAAGATGCTACTACTAATCCTTCTTTAATATTAAATACAATTAAATTACCTAAATACAAAAGTTTTATATTAAAATCTATAGAATATGCAAAAAGAAAAAATATTACTTTAAAAGAAAAAATTATTACAGCAAGTAATAAAATATCTGTAGATATAGGAACAGAAATTTTAAGTATTATACCAGGAAGAGTATCTACTGAAATAGATGCAAGAGTTTCATTTAACACAAATTTATGTATTTTATATGCTAAAGAAATTATAAATATGTATAAAGAAAATGGAATAGAAAGAGATAGAATTTTAATAAAATTAGCTTCAACTTGGGAGGCTATTAAAGCAGCTAAAGAGCTTGAAAAAGAAGATATAAATTGTAATTTAACTTTATTGTTCTCTTTTGCGCAAGCAAGAGCTTGTGCTGAATCCGGTGTATTTTTAATATCTCCGTTTGTAGGAAGAATATATGATTGGTATAAGAAAAATAATAATTTAAGTTATATTGATTCAGATAATGATCCTGGGGTAAACTCTGTAAAAAAAATTTTTAATTTCTACAAGAAATATGAATACAAAACTATTATAATGGCTGCTAGTTTTAGAAATGTTAATCAGATATTAAAATTATCTGGATGTGATTATTTAACTATATCTCCTATATTATTATCTAAATTGCAATCTAATTTTGATAAAATATGTAAAAATCTTACAATTCCTTCCAAGTGTAAAATTTATAAAAGTAATATTACTGAAGAAGAATTTAGGTTTGAGCATAATGAGGACGTTATGGCTACAGAAAAATTATCTGAAGGAATAAGACAATTTGGATATGATCAAAAAAAGATAGAAAACATTATTATTAAAAATATTTAATTTTATGTAATATTTATGTAATATGTTTTTTAAATTTTAAAAAAAAATTTTGGAGTATTATATGCATAATAAATTACTTTCTAATGCAATTAGAGCATTAAGCATAGATGCAGTACAAAAAGCTAATTCAGGTCATCCAGGGATGCCTTTAGGAATGGCTGATATTGCAGAAGTTTTATGGAGAAAATTTTTGAAACATAATCCGGATAATCCTTTCTGGCATAACAGAGATAGATTCGTAATGTCAAATGGACATGGTTCTATGTTATTATATAGTTTATTGCATCTTACTGGATATGATTTATCTATAGAAGATATAAAAAAGTTTAGACAGTTTGGATCTAAAACTCCTGGGCATCCTGAAAAACATATTACGAAAGGAGTAGAAATTACTACAGGTCCTTTAGGTCAAGGCCTGGCAAATGCTGTAGGAATGGCAATTTCAGAAAGTGTTTTAAGAAATACTTTTAACAAGAAAAAATATAAAATAATAGATCATTATACATGGGTGTTTGTAGGAGATGGTTGTTTAATGGAAGGTGTTTCTCATGAATCTTGTTCTTTAGCAGGTCATTTAAAGTTAAATAAATTAATAGTTTTTTATGATAAAAATAATATTTCTATAGATGGTAATACAAATGGATGGTTTACTGAAGATATACAAAAAAGATTCAAATCATATAATTGGAATGTAATAGATAACGTTGATGGTCATTGTCGTAATGATATAGTAAAATCTATAAAAAATGCAAAAAATAGCATAGATAAACCTGTTTTAATAATATGTAATACTAAAATTGGTTTTGGTTCTCCGAACAAAGAAAACTCAAGTGAATCCCATGGTTCTCCATTAGGAGAGAAAGAAACAGTTTTAACTAAAAAAAAATTAAATTGGAAATATGATCCATTTATAATACCAAAAAATATATATAAAAAATGGAATTTTATAAAAAAAGGTAATATGTTAGAAATAAAATGGAAAAAAAAATTACTAGAATATAAAAAAAAGTACCCTGATTTATATTATGAATATATAAGAAGAATTAATAATGAACTTCCTAAAAATTTTGAAAAAACTATTTTTACACATTTCAGAAATGTTTCTAAAAAATCTTCTAACATATCCACTAGACAATCCTCTAAAAATACTATTGAAATTTTAGGAAAAGTTTTAACAGAGTTATTAGGAGGATCAGCCGATTTATCAGCTAGTAATTTAACTAAATGGTCAGGATCTAAATCATTACATAAAAATAAAAATGGTAATTATATAGATTATGGAGTTAGAGAGTTTGGTATGACATCAATTGCAAATGGAATTTTTCATCATGGTGGTTTTATACCATATACTTCAACTTTTTTAATGTTTATGGAATATGCTAGAAATGCTATAAGAATGTCTGCATTAATGAATACAAAACAAATTTTTATATACACTCATGATTCTGTATGGTTAGGAGAAGACGGCCCAACTCATCAACCTATAGAACAGCTATCTAGTTTGAGAATAGTACCAAATTTGCATGTTTGGAGACCTTGTGATGAATTAGAAACTATAGTTTCATGGAAATGTGCTATAGAAAGAAAAAATGGTCCATCTGCTTTAATATTATCTAGACAAAATTTAAATTATATAAATGAAAAAAATAAAAAAGTAATTAGTAATATATCAAAAGGTGGATATATAATTAAAGATTTTTGTAAAAATCCTAATTTCATAATAATTTCTTCTGGGTCTGAATTAAGTTTGTCTTATGAAGTATGTAAAATTTTGCATAATAATAAAAAATATAGAATTAGGTTAATTTCTATGCCATCTACTAATGTATTTGATTTACAAAAAAAAGAATATAAAGAAAAGTTATTACCTTATAATATAAAAAATAGAGTTTCTATAGAGGCTGGAACATCTGATTTTTGGTATAAATATATAGGAAATAATAATTTAGCTATTGGAATAAATAATTATTCATATTCAGCTCCTGAAAATATTCTATTAAAAAAATTAGGATTTGAAAAAAATAATATAGTAAAAAAAATAAAAAAATTTTTTAAACAAAAATTATAATAATTTTAATATTTTTTGTTTTTTAAATTTTATACATCTAGATTCTAGGAAAAACTATGTGTATTTCTATTATAAAATTATTAAAAAAATTAATTTCTGTACCATCAATTAGCCCTAATGATATGAATTGCCAGAATATTATATCAAAAAAATTAGTTAAAATGGGATTTTCTATAAAAAATTTTGATATAAAAAATACAAAAAATATGTGGGCTGAAATAGGAAATAAAAAAGGTAAAACATTAAACTTTTTAGGCCATACTGATGTAGTTCCTTCAGGAGATTTATCTAGATGGAAGTTTGATCCATTTGATCCAACAGTTTATAAGGGATATTTGTTTGGAAGGGGAGCAGCAGATATGAAAGGTTCTATATCTGCTTTTTTAATATCTGTCAAAAAATTCTTACGTAATTTTAAAAAAAAAATGAAAGGAAGAATAACAATATTATTAACTTCTGATGAAGAAGGAACAGCTAAAAATGGTATAAAGAAAGTAGTAGAAAAATTAATAAAAAATAAAGAAAAAATAGATTATTGCATAGTAGGAGAACCTACATCTGAAAAATTTTTGGGAGATGTTATAAAAAATGGAAGAAGAGGTTCTTTACATTTAAAAATGTTTTTTAAAGGTAAAGGAGGTCATGTTGCATACCCAAATAGTTCTGAAAATTTAATTCATAAAGCATCTTTTTTTATTAATGATTTAATTAAATTTAATTGGGGTGAAAAATTTAAAAATAAGGAGGAATTTACTAATGTTCAAGTTTCTAAAATTTCTTCGGAAGATACAGTAGAAAATATGCTTTCTGAAAGTTTATTTATAAGAATTAATTTTAGATATAGTTATAAAATAAATGTTAAAGACATAAAATTATGTGTAAAAAAATTATTAAATTTATATAAAATAAAATGTAATATATATTGGAAACTTTCCGGTAGGCCGTTTTTTACTAAAAAAGGAAAACTTTTAAACGCTGTTACAGAAACAATTTTTAAATTTAATAAAAAAAAACCATATATATCAATGTCTGGAGGAACTTCTGATGGAAGATTTATTTATAAAATTAAACCTGAGATAATAGAATTAGGATTACTTAACAATACTATTCATAAACCTAATGAACGAGTAAAAATTTTAGATTTGAATAAGTTAAGTAATATATATGAGAATATTATTGAAAAATTATTACTTTAAATTTTTTGTTTTGTAACTTTTTATGTGAATTTTTTATTAATACACGGAGTATCATAAGACACTCTGTGTATTTTTAATAATTTTTTGTTTCAAAATTTTTTTGTTTGTTTAATATAATATTTTTAATAGTTTTTTTTTTAATATATTTCTAAAAATATTTTTATTTTTTTTAGATAATTTAGTTAATGGCAATCTTACTGTATCATTTTTTATTAATCCAATTTCTTTAGAAATCCATTTTATTGGTATAGGATTAGTTTCTATAAACATTAATTTATTTAGTTCATATATTTTATTATTTATTTTTCTAGCTTTATTAAATTTTTTTTTGATAGCAAAATTACATATTTGAAATATTTTGTTTGGAATTATATTGGCTGTTACTGATATAACAGCATTACCTCCTAATTGCATAAAATCTAATGAAGTAGTATCATCTCCACTAATTAGTAAAAATTTTTTTTTAACAAAAGGTTTTATATTATTTACTCTAGACAAATCACCACTGGCTTCTTTTATTCCTATTATATTTTCTATTTTAGAAAGTTTTATAACAGTTTCAGGTAATAAATCTGATCCTGTTCTTTTAGGTATGTTATATAATATTTGAGGAACATTAGTGCTATTAGATATTTTTTTAAAATGTTCAAACATACCTCTTTGTGTGGGTTTATTGTAATATGGTACAACATTAAGACATGCAGATATTCCTGAATTTTCTAATTTTTTTGTTAGTTCTATCGACTCATATGTAGAGTTTGATCCAGTTCCTGCTATTATTGGTATTTTTTTATTCGCATATTTAACTGTTTTTATAATTACATTGTAATGTTCTGTTCTAGTTAAAGTTGCTGATTCACCAGTAGTTCCTACAGATACAATAGCATTTGTATTATTTTTAATATGATATTTTACTAATTTTTTTAAACTTTTATAGCAAACTTCTCCATTAGTTTTCATAGGAGTTATCAAAGCAACAATACTTCCCTTAAACATATAAGTTCTCTCTTAAGATAAGCTGGATTCTTTGTAAAATAAAAATTTTTAGAATATAAAATTTATTAAATAATTAATATTTTGTACTTAATTTAGTTTATATAAAAATTTTTATTTTTTAATTATTAAAAAATATACTTACTTTTTTAAAGAAAAATTTTATAAAAAAATGTTTTATTTTTTACATTGAGCTTTGTTTCTTAAAGTATGATCCATTAATATTATTGCTATCATTGCTTCAGCTATAGGAACTGCTCTGATTCCAACACATGGATCATGCCTTCCTCTTACTATTATACTAGTGTTTTTATTTTCTTTATTTACTGTATTTCCTTTTATTTTTATACTAGAAGTAGGCTTTAATGATATTGTAGTTATTATATCTTGCCCATTGCTAATTCCTCCTAAAATTCCTCCTGCATGATTTGATTTAAATCCTTTTGAACACATTTCATCTCTATGTTCTGTTCCTTTTTGGTGCGATACTTTGACTCCATCTCCTATTTCTACAGATTTAACTGCATTTATACCCATTAATGCATAAGATAAGTCTGCATCTAATTTATCAAAAACAGGCTCTCCTAATCCAGCTGGTACGTTTTTAGAAACTATTGTTATTTTAGCTCCTATTGAGTTATTTTCTTTTTTTATATTTTTTATAAATTTTTTAATCTCTATTATTTTTTTTTTTTCTCCACAAAAAAATGGATTTTTTGACACAGTTTTCCAATCTTTCATATCACATAATATATGTCCTATTTGCTTTAAATATCCTCTTATTTTTATTTTATATTTTTCAAATAAATATTTTTTTGCAAAAGCTCCTGCTGCAACTCTCATACAAGTTTCTCTTGCTGAAGATCTTCCTCCTCCTCTGTGGTCTCTAATTCCATATTTTTTTTGATATGTGTAATCTGCATGGCCTGGTCTATATAAATTTTTTATAGAGTCATAATCTTTTTCTCTTTGATCTTCATTTTTTATAATTAATCCTATGCTTGTTCCTGTAGTTTTTCCATCAAATATCCCAGAAAGTATTTTAACTTTATCTTTTTCTTTTCTTTTTGTAGTATATTTAGAATTTCCTGGTTTTCTTTTATCTAATTGTTTTTGTATATATTTTTCTGAAATTTTTAATCCTGGCGGCATTCCATCTATTATACATCCTAAAGAATGACCATGAGATTCTCCATATGTTGTTACACAAAAAATTTTTCCTATTGTATTTCCAGACATTTTTTATCCTGATATATAAAGAAAATTAATTATTTATTTTAAATATTATATACATAATTTCTACTTTTTAAGTATTTTTTTTATTTTTTTAAAAAATATATGTTTTTGTATAAAAAAAAATATAATTATAATATTATTAAAAAATTATTATTTTTTACAATTTATTAAATAAGAAGATTATGAATGATACAAATTTTATTTCTTTAAAAGATTTATATCTTTTTAAAAAATCTTTTAAAAACATAGATAGAGTAGTTCAAGATAATGTTTTTCATTATGAAAAAAATTTTTGTATAAAAAAAAAAAAATATAAAAAGAAATATTTTGAAAAAGATTTTCATAAATATTTCTTTTCTAAAAAAAATTTTAATAGTAATTTGTCGTATAAACCAATTAGATATGTTAGATCACATTGTTTTATTAAAAAATTGAAAGAATTAATATATGGTAATTTTTTTCCTGAAATTTTTTTAGACGTTCATGGAATGAATATGTCTGAAACAAAATTAGAACTAGCAAATTTATTTACTATTTGTTATGAAAAAAGAATTTCTTATATAAGTATAATTCATGGACATGGAAGAGAAATTTTAAAAAAACAAATACCATTATGGCTTTCTAATCATCCTGATATTATTGCTTTTCATGAAGCTCCAAGATTTTCAGGAAAAAGTACTTCTATTTTTGTAATAATAGATATTTAAAATTAATATTACTTTATTGTGTTATATTTATTTTTAAAGTATTTATAATAGTTTTCTTATATTTTTCACATTTTTGTTTTATACATAAAATTTATTTTTTAAATAATTTTTATATTAAAAATTTTAAAAAATATTATAATACGTTTTTTATATAGTTAATTATTATTAAATTTTATATTGAGAGATTAATAATATGCATGATAACAAATTAAGAATAGCAATACAAAAATCTGGAAGGTTAAGTAAAGATTCTAGAACATTATTAAGAAATTGTGATATGAAAATAAATTTTCAAAAAAATAAGTTAATTTCTTTTTCGGAAAATATGCCTATTGATGTAATGCGTGTTCGTGATGATGATATACCAGGATTAGTTATAGATGGAATAGTAGATTTAGGTATTGTTGGAAGAAATGTTTTAGAAGAAGAAGTTTTAAAAAGAAAATTTAAATTAGAAAATATTTCTTTTAAAATATTAAAACATTTGGATTTTGGAATATGTAGACTTTCTATAGGTATACCATATGAAAAAAAATATTGTGGAATAGAATGTTTAAATGGATTAAGAATAGCTACTTCATATCCTTATATATTAAGAAAATATTTTTTTAAAAAAAATATTTCTTTTAAATTATGTAAGTTAAATGGTTCGGTAGAAGTAGCTATAAGAGCTGGATTAGCTGATGCTATATTTGATTTAGTCTCTACAGGAGAGGCTTTAGTTTCTAATGGATTAAAAGAAGTTAAAATTATACATAATTCTAGTGCTTGTATTATTTCTAATGATAGTAATTTAAATTCATTCAAAAAAAATATTATAAAAATTTTTATATCCAGAATTAATGGAGTAATAAAAGCTAGAAAGTCTAAATATATAATTTTACATGTATCTTCTTCTAAAGTAAAAAATGTAGTAAAATTATTTTCAGAATGTGAAAAACCAACAATATATAAATTGTTTGGAAATGATAATATAGTTGCTGTTCATATTATTAGCAGAGAGTCAATATTTTGGAAGACTATGGAAAAATTAAAAGAGTTAGGAGCTAAATCTATATTGGTATTTCCTATCGAAAAAATGTTGGAGTGATATTAAATGAATTTAAAAAATAATATATATTTTTGGAAAGATTTAACATGTTTAGAAAAAAAAAAAATATTAACAAGACCTATATTTTTTATAGACAAAAAATTAAAAAATAGTGTACATAAAATATTAAATAATGTGAAAAAATTTGGAGATTCAGCTATAAATAAATATAATTATTTATTTGATAATATTAAAGTAAATAATATAAAAATAAATTGTGAAAAAATAAATATTAAAAACATTAAAGTAAAAAAAAAAATTAAAAAAGCAATTTTATATGCTAAAAAAAATATAGAAAAATTTCATATTTTGCAAAAAAAAAATAATAATATAAATGTTTTTATAGAAGATGGAATAAATTGCAGGTATGTAGAAAAGTCAATTTCTAATATTGGTATTTATATACCTAAAGGAGTGAATTCTAATTTTATTTCTACTATGCTTATGTTATGTGTCCCTGCTAATATTGCTGGATGTAGCAATATAGTTGTTTGTTCATCTCCTAAAATTAGTAATGAATTATTATATACTGCAAAAATATGTAATATAAAAAATGTTTTTCAAGTGGGAGGAGCGCAAGCCATAGGGGCTATGGCATTTGGAACTAATAGTGTTCCTAAAGTAAATAAAATTTTTGGACCAGGAAATTATTATGTGACAGAAGCAAAAACTCAAGTTAATAATATGAATATTAACGTTAGTATTGACATGCAAGCAGGACCTTCTGAGTTAATAATAATTTCAGATAAAAATTCTAATCCAAGATTTATATCATCTGATATTATAGCTCAATTAGAACATGGAAGAGACTCTCATATAATTTTGTTAACTAATTCTTTAAATTTAACTAAAAATGTAATAAAAGAAATAAATTTACAATTAATAGATTTTCCTAGAAAAGAAATAGTAATAAGTTCTTTAAATAATAGTAAATTTATTATAGAAAAAGATTTGTTAAAATGTATAGAAATTTCTAACATTTATTCTCCTGAACATTTATGTATTTATTCTAAAGATTGTGAAAATTTATTGAAAAGTGTAGAAAATGCTGGATCAGTTTTTTTAGGAGAATGGTCTCCTGAAGTAGTTGGAGATTATGCATCAGGAACAAATCATGTTTTGCCTACTTATGGTTATGCTTCTTCTATGTCTGGTATTGGAGTAAAGGATTTTGTTAAAAATATAACAGTTCAAAAATTAACTTATAATGGTTTTTTAAAGCTATACAGTACTATAGATGTAATGTCTAAAACAGAAGGTTTAGAAGGTCATAGAAGATCTATAAAAATAAGAAAAAAATACTTAGAGGAAATTAAAAATTTTGAAATTTAAAAAATTAGTAAAGTTTAATATTAATAATTTTACACCATATAAATCTGCAAGAAGCATGTGTGTTAAAGGAAATATTTGGTTGAATGCTAATGAATCACCTATTAACAATAAGTTTATTATTGTAAATAATAATTTAAATAGATATCCTCAACCTCAACCTAAAAATGTTATTTTAAAATATTCTGAATATGCTAAAGTAAATATAAATAATATTTTAATAAGCAGAGGAATAGATGAATCAATAGAATTATTAACTAAAGTTTTTTGCAGGCCTGGTATAGATAAAATAATGTATTTTTCTCCTACTTATGATATGTATAGAATAGTTGCTAACATTTTTGAAGTAGACATAGTTAACATATTTTTAAATAATTATGATAATTTTGACTATAATAAAATTACAAAAAATATAAAAAATTTAAAGTTAATATATATATGTAGGCCTAATAATCCAACTGGAGATGTTATGCCTAAAGAAATTCTAATAAATATATTAGATATTTTAAAAAAAAAATCTTTAGTTATAGTAGATGAAGCTTATATAGAATTTTGTTATAATGAAAATGTGGTTGATTTAATAAGTAAATACTCTAATTTGGTTGTTTTAAGAACTATGTCAAAAGCGTTTGGATTAGCTGGAGCAAGATGTGGTTTTACAATAGCTAATTTAGAAATTATAAAAATTTTAAACAAATTTCTTGCTCCTTATCCAATACCTACTCCTATATGTAGTATTGTTAATAAATTTCTAAAAAATAAATTTATTAAAACTATGGAAAAAACAGTTTGTAAAATAAATAAAAATAAAAATTGGTTGATTTCAAAGTTAAAAAAAATAAATTTTATAAAAAAAGTTTACAAAAGTTTTTCTAACTATATATTAATAAAATGTGTTTCATCAAAATTTATTATTGAAAAACTAGAATATAAAGGAATAATATTAAGAGATCAAACTAAAAATTTAGGACTAAAAAACTGTATTAGAATTTCTATAGGAACAAAGATTGAATGTAGAAAGTTAATTAATGAATTAAAAAAAATTTCTTATAAAAACATAGTATAATTTAAAATATTTTATATACCTTATGAAAAAAAAATTTTTATTTATAGATAGAGATGGAACAATAATAGATGAACCTATTACTGATTTTAAAGTAGATTCTATAGAAAAACTGAAATTTAAGAAAAATATATTTGTTTCTTTACTAAATTTAAAGAAAAAAAAATATAAGTTTGTTATGGTAACTAATCAAGATGGATTAGGAACTAAAGAATTTCCTAAAAAAAAATTTTATTTTATACAAAATTTTATAATAAATATTTTTTTGTCTCAAAAAATAAAATTTTGTGACGTTTTTATTTGTCCTCATTATATTTCAGATAACTGTAAATGTAGAAAACCTAATATTGGTATGTTAAGCAATTTTTTAAAAAACAATAATATAGATAAGAAAAATAGTTTCGTTATAGGAGATAGGAATACAGATATAGAATTTGCAAATAATATAGGAATAAAAGGAATTTTGTATAAAAAAAATTATGATTGGGAAAAAATTGAAAAAAAAATATTATATAGTGATACTATAACTATTATTAGAAAAACTAGAGAAACTGATATAAAAATAAAAGTTAATTTAGAAAAATATTTTAACAGTTATATTAATACTGGGATAGATTTTTTTGATCATATGTTGCATCAACTTGCTTTTCATGCAAGAATTTATTTATATATAATATCTAAAGGTGATATAAACGTAGATGACCATCATACAGTAGAAGATGTAGGAATTACATTAGGAAGATCTTTTTTAAAATCTTTAAGATTTAAAACTGGAATAAATAGATTTGGATTAGGAATAATACCTATGGATGAAAGTATTTCTAAATGTGTTTTAGATATTTCAGGAAGACCATATATTAGCTTTAAATCTAATTTAAAAGATAAATTATTAGGAAGATTTAATTTAAGTATGGTTAAACATTTTTTTTATTCATTAAGTTATTCTATGAAAAGTACTTTGCATATAGAATCTTATGGAGAAAATAATCATCATATATGTGAAAGTATATTTAAATCTTTTGGAATCGCTTTTAAACAAGCTATATTTGTAAATTCTAGTTATACACAAAGTTCTAAAGGAATACTATTATGACAAAAGACATAGTTATTGTTAATACTGAATCTTCTAATATGTCATCTTTAAGATTAGCAATTAATAGATTAGGATACGAAGCATATATTACGAAAAACTTAAAAACAATTAAAAATTCTAGAAAATTATTTTTTCCAGGTATAGGTAATGCTGAATATGTAATGAATTTTATAAAAAAAAGAAAAATAGATTTTGAAATATTAAACTATAAAAATCCAATTTTAGGAATTTGCTTAGGAATGCAACTATTTTGTAGAAATAGTGAAGAAAATATTAATGGTTCTATTGTTAAAACTTTTAATATTATAAAAAGTTCTTCTAGATTAATAAGATCTAACAGATTACCAATACCTCATATTGGGTGGAATAATGTAGTACATAATAATGATATACTGTTCAAAAACATCCCACAAGGAGAAAGATTTTATTTTATGAATAGTTATATTGTTCCAATTAATGAAAATACTATTTCTAGAACTTTTTATGGAGAATATTTTTCATCATCTATAAGATTCAAAAATTTTTTTGGTGTTCAGTTTCATCCAGAAAAATCTGGATTTTATGGATCTTTATTACTTAAAAACTTTTTATTGGTGTGAAAATGATAATTCCTTCATTAGATATATTAAACGGTAATATAGTTAGATTATATAAGGGAAATTATAAGAAGATTAAATTTTATAACTATAATTTATTTAATCTGTCAGAATCATATAGATTAGAAGGTGCTAATATTATTCATTTAGTAGATTTAAATGGTAGTAAAGATCCTAAAAAAAGACAAATAAAATTTATAGAAAATTTTATAAAAAATACAAAATTATCTGTACAAATAGGAGGGGGAATTAGAAATATTGAAGATATAAAAAATTTATTGTTATGTGGAGTTAAAAGAATTGTAATAGGATCTCATGCTATTATTAATATTGCAGAAACTAAAAAATGGTTTAGAAAATATGGAAGCAAGTTAGTTCTAGCTGTTGATGTTATTTATAAGAATGAATATGAAAATGAAGTTAAAATAAATGGATGGACAAAAAAATCAAAAAAAAATATGATGGAAATAATTAATGAATATACAGAAAATGGATTAAAACATTTGTTGTGTACAGATATTAATAAAGATGGAACTTTAAAAGGACCTAACTTTTCTTTATATAAAAAAATAATTAGTAAATTTAAATATTTATCTGTTCAAGCTTCAGGAGGAATAAGTTGTTTAAAAGATATAAAAAAAATAAGATCTTGTAATGTTTCAAATGTTATAGTTGGAAGAGCTCTTTTAGAAAATAAATTTAGTTTACAGGAGGCTATATTATGTTGGCGAAAAGGATAATTCCTTGTTTAGATATTAAAGATAACAAACTAGTTAAAGGTATAAAATTTAGAAATCATAGAACGATATCTAAAGACATGTTTTCTATTATTAAAAATTATGTTTTAGATAAAGCTGATGAATTAGTTTTTTATGATATCACTGCTTATACAAAAAATAGATTAGTAAATGAAAAATTAGTACAGAAAATTTCAGAAATTATAGATATACCTTTTTGTGTATCTGGAGGTATAAAAACTATGGAAGATGCAAATAAAATACTTATGTCTGGAGCTGACAAAATTTCAATAAATTCTCCTGCTATAGATGATCCAAATTTAATAAGTAAATTAGCTAATAGATTTGGAAGTCAATGTGTGGTAGTAGGAATAGATTCATTTTTTGATTCTTCTATAAAAAAATATGTTGTTTTTAAATATACAGGAGATTCTAAAAAAACTGTTAGAACTAATTTATATACGTTAGATTGGATTAATCAAATTCAAGATTTAGGAGCTGGAGAAATAGTTTTAAATGTTATAAATTTTGATGGATTATGTTTAGGATATGACATAAGACAATTAAAAAAAATAAGAAAAATATGTAAAATACCTTTGATAGCATCGAGTGGAGCTGGATCCTTTAACCATTTTTATAAAGTGTTTAAAGAAGCTGATGTAAATGGAGCATTAGCTGCATCAGTATTTCATGATAATAAAATTAATATTAAAAGTTTAAAAAAATTCTTATTTAATAAAGGTATAGAAGTTAGATTATGATAACAGAAAATATAATTTCTTGTATAAATTGGAAAAAAGTTAGAAACATGGTTCCTGTAATAATACAAAACAACTTTTCTGGAAGAATATTGATGTTGGGATATATGAATAAAGAAGCATTAAAAACTACAATTAATAAAAAAGTTGTTACTTTTTATTCTAGAGTAAAAAAAAGACTATGGACAAAAGGAGAGACTTCAGGAAATTACTTAAAAGTAGTTGACATAATTTTGGATTGTGATTTGGATAGTATAATAATGTTAGTAAATCCTATAGGAAAAACATGTCATTTAAAAAATAATAGTTGTTTTAATTATAAAGATACTTGTTTTGATTTTTTATATATTTTGGAAGATATAATAGAAAATAAAAAAAAAGTTTCCAAAAATTCTTATACTAATAGGTTATATAATTCTGGAATTGAAAGAATAGCCCAAAAAGTTGGAGAAGAATCTGTTGAAACTATTTTATCTTCTTTAGGAAAAGATTCTAATAAATTTATCAATGAAGTTTCTGATCTAATTTATCATTTATTAGTTTTAATACATATTAAAAATTTAAATATGCATAAAATAATATGTAATTTAATGAAACGAAATAAAATTAGTTAAAATTTTTTATTAAGTTTTTAAAAAAAAATATATTATAATAATTTTTATTATAATTTTTTAGGTAAAATTTCATGAAAAAAGAGAGTGTTGGAATAATTGGTATGTCAGTTATGGGAAAAAATTTATGTTTAAATTTAGAGAGAAATGGATATTTAGTTTCTATATTTAATAGATCTTATCAAAAAGCTAAAGAAATATCAGAAAAAAATTCTAAAAAAAATATTTTTTGCTTTAAAAAAATAAAAGATTTTGTTTATTCAGTCAAAAGACCTAGAAAAATATTTTTAATGATAAAATCTGGACATGTTACAGATAACGTCATAGAATCTATTTTAAAATATTTGAATAAAAAAGATATAATAATAGATTTAGGAAATTCTTTTTATAAAGATACTATAAGAAGAGAAAAATATTTATATAATTTAGGTATAAAATTTGTAGGAGCTGGAATTTCTGGTGGAGAAATGGGTGCTTTATTAGGTCCTTCTATTATGCCAGGATGTAAAAAAAGTGTGTATGATATAATAAAACCTATTTTTGTAAACATATCTGCTAAATATAATGGTATTCCATGCGTAGATTATATAGGCCCTAACGGTTCTGGTCATTATTTAAAAATGATACATAATGGAATAGAATATGGTGATATGCAAATTATATCTGAATCTTATAATATATTAAAAAATTTATTAAATATGAATAATTTAGAAATATCTAATATTTTTAATACTTGGAATAAAGGAGAATTAAATAGTTACTTAATAGAAATTACTAAATATATATTTTTAAAAAAAGATGAAAATGGAAATTATTTAATAGATTTAATATCTGATGTTGCGAAAAACAAAGGAACAGGAAAGTGGATTTGTCAAAGCGCATTAGAAATAGAATCACCATTATCTTTAATAATTGAATCTGTATTATACAGATATATATCTTCTTTAAAGAATGAAAGGTACTTAGCATCCAAGTTATTAAAAGGTTCAAAAAATCACTTTATTTGTGCTAATAAAGATATATTTATAGAAGATCTTAGAAGATCTTTATATATAAGCAAAATAATTTCTTATGCACAGGGTTTTTCTCAATTAAATGTCATTTCTAAAATAAATAAATGGAATTTAAATTATATAAAAATTGCAAAAATTTTCAGAGCTGGTTGCATAATAAGAGCAAAATTTTTAGAAAAAATAATTGATGCATATAAAAATAATTTTAAATTAGAAAACTTATTATTAGATAAATATTTTTCTAAAATATCTTCTAAATATCAAAGTTCTTTAAGAAATATTGTTTCTTTGGCTATATCGAATGGAATACCAGTTCCTGCTTTTTCTTCTGCTATTTCTTATTATGATAGTTATAGATCTAATAAGCTTTCTTCTAACTTAATACAAGCACAGAGAGATTTTTTTGGATCACATAAATATGAAAGAATAGATATAAAGGGAAATTTTCATACTAAATGGATATAATATTTTTTTTTATTGTTAATAAATTTTATAATATTTAAAATAGTTTTAACTATAAAAATGTTATAAAATTTATAAAAAAAAATACATTTTATTTAGTTTTTTGTGTATTATATATATAATTTTATTTTTATATAATTTAATTTTTTTATAAAATATGGCAAAAAAAATTTTAGTTACATGTGCTCTTCCTTATGCAAATGGCTCTATTCATATAGGGCATTTATTAGAACATATACAAGCAGATATATTTGTTAGATATAAAAAGATGATGAATAATAAAGTTTGGTTTATATGTGCTGATGATTCTCATGGAACCGCTATTACTATAAAAGCTAATGAAAAGAATGTTTCAGAAAAATTTTTAATATCAAAAGTTTTAAAAGAACATAAAAAAGATTTTAATAATTTTGATATATCATATGATATTTATTATTCTACACATTCTAAAGAAAATTTATTTTTTGTAAAAAAGGCTTTTTTTTCTTTGCAAAAAAAAGGATTAATTAAAAAAAAAATTATTAGACAATTTTTTGATGAAAAAAAAAATATGTTTTTGTCTGATAGACATATATATGGATCATGTCCATTTTGTAAAAGTTCTAAAGAATATGGAGACAATTGTTCTTCCTGTGGTGCATTTTATTCAATTACAGATTTACTAAATCCTATTTCTTTTTTTTCTGGAAAAACTCCTATTTTAAAGAAAACTGTTCATTTGTTTTTTGATGTTTCTTATTTTAAAAATATGTTAAAAAAATGGATTTACTCTAATGTCTTTAATAAAAAAATTTTAAAAAAAGTTTTGGAATGGTTTAAAATAGGTTTAAAAGATTGGAACATATCTAGAGATTATCCATATTTTGGTTTTAAAATACCTGGATTTAAAAAAAAATATTTTTATGTTTGGCTAGATGCTACTATAGGATATGTTAGTACTTTTAAAAAATTGTCTAAAAAATATGATTTAAATTTTAAAGAATTTTGGAATAAAAATAGTAAAACTAAATTATATCATTTTATAGGAAAAGATATAGTAAACTTTCATAGTATATTTTGGCCATCTTTATTAGATGCTATGTCTTTAAGGAAACCAACTAAAATATACGTACATGGCCATGTTAAAGTAAATGACAAAAAGATATCCAAATCTAAAAAAAATTATGTTATAAATGCAAAAAAATGGATTAAATATTTTGATTCTGATAGTTTAAGATATTATTATGCATCTAAACTTTCTAATAGCATAGAAGATGTCAATATAAACGGTAAAGATTTTACATATAATATAAATTCTGGTTTAGTAAATAAAATAATAAATTTAGCATCTAGAAATGCTAAATTAATAAACAAATATTTTGATGGAATGTTATCTAAAAATTTATATAGTATTAAAGAATATAATAGTTTTTTACTAAAATTTAATAAAATAAAAATTTTTTTTAAAAAATTAGAATATAGAAAAATAATTATAGAAATTTTAAAAATTGCTGATTTTGCTAACTTTTATATAAATAAAAAATCTCCTTGGATTTTTTTAAAAAAAAATGATTTATTATATGTACAGAACATTTGCTCTATGGGTATAAATTTTTTTAGAATTATAATGACTTATATGAAGCCAATCTTACCTAAATTATCTAAAAAAGTAGAAGATTTTTTAGGAATTGAATTAAATTTTAATAATGTAAAAGTTCCTTTATTAAATCATAAAATTTCTAATATAAAAATATTATATAAAAGAGTTTCAATAAAAGATTTTAATAAGTTATTAAAAAAATAAATATATTTTATATATTGTTTTTCCAAGACAAATTCCAGTTCTTTTTTATAATTTTTCTTTTATCTATTACTATAAATATTCCTATAGCAGATATAAAATTTTCATTGTAAAATAAAAGAGGAATATTATTATGATATATATTAGGTATTTTTAAGTATTTCCATATTTTTTTTATTTTACATGATCTATTTCTTTCATCTATTTTTATTTTACCTTGAAATTGAAATCTTATGTTTACTAAATCATTTTTTTTTGGTGCTGGAATTTTCATTCCTTTTTTGTTTACTTCTAATATACCTAATTTGTAAGGAAGACATATTTTTTTAAAAGGATAATGACAAAAAATTATTTTATTTTTTATATTATTTGTTTTTCTTATATAATATATAATATTCTTATATTTTTGTATTTTATATTTTTTAAAACTTATTGAAGACATTTTATTATTTTTGCATAAGATAAAATCTTTATATATTTGATTTATTTTTTTATATGATAAAAATTTTTTTATTAATTTATAAATCCAATTTCTAATTATTAATATTCCAATTTCTTTAGGAAAAATTTTTATTTTTTCTATTTTTATTTCTGTTTTATTTATTTTACATTTTTTTAATATTGGATTTATAAAGAAATTTAATGTTTTTTGATTTTTTTGACATATTTTTGAAGTTCTATAAAAATTATTTAAAATAAAAGGCCATCTTTTTTCTAATATAGGAATTATTTTTAATCTTATGAAATTTCTTTCAAAATAAGTATTTAAATTACTTTCATCATTTATCCATTTTATTTTTTTTTTTATGGCCCAATTTTCTAATTTTTTTTTATTAATTTTTATGAAGGGTCTTATTAAAAGTTGTTTTTTATTTCCTAAAAATGTTGATTTTCTAATTCCAGATAAACCATTAGGACCACTTCCTCGTTTTAGAGCTAATAACAATGTTTCACATTGGTCGTTTAGATGATGACCTGTAATAATTATTTCATCTTCTAATAGTTCTTTTTTTATTATTTTATATCTTTCTTTTCTTAGATTATTTTCTAAATTATTTTTATATTTTTTTTTTATTTTTTTTAAAATAAGTTTTATTTTATTTTTTTTACATTCTTTTATGCAATGTTTTTTCCAATATTTTGAATTTTTACTTATATTATGATTTATATGTATAGCTCTAATTTTTATTTTTTTTAATTTTTTTTTTTTTAGTATAATTAATTGATGTAATAATACTGTAGAATCCAATCCTCCACTATATGCTATTAGTATTTTTTGATTTTTTTTAATATATTTTAAAATACTTTTTATTAACATTTTATAATATTATATAAATATTTTTTTATAGTTTTTTTACGTCCGAGTGGATTCGAACCACTGACATCCATCATGTCATAATGGCACTCTAACCTGCTGAGTTACGGACGTATTAAATTATTTATAAAATAATAATATATAAATAATATTTTTTCAACATTATAAAAATATTTTTTTTTATAAATTTTTATTTTTTTATTTTAAAACTATATTCATTATAATATAAAATTTTAATATGATGTTACACAAATAGTTTTTTTATTTAAAAATTTTTTATATATATAATTAATATAATTTAACTTACCTTTTTTTTATAAAATATGAAAAATATAATTTTTATTGTAAAAATAGTATTAGATATACCAATAAGTAAGACTTTTTTTTATTTGTATAATTTTGATTTAATTCCTGTAATCGGAGGTAGAGTAATAATAAATTTTAACAACAAAAGAATGATAGGAATAATATTGTCTTATGAAGTATATAAAAACAAAAAAATTAATTTTAAAATTAAATATGTAAATAATATTATTGATAAATTTCCTATTTTTAATAATAATATATGGAAAACTATGCTTAAATGTTCTAAATATTATGAATGTTCAATGAATTTTATAGTTTTTTTTGGTATACCTAATTTTTTAAAAAGCGGAAAAGTTTTTAAATATAGTTTTAAATATATTAATAATATAATTAATTATAATAAAATTTTATTCTTTAAAGATTCAATTATATTTAAAAAAGCAAATTTTTTTAAAAAATTTTTCAATAAAAATAATTTTTATAAAAATAAATATAAAAAACATAATTTATATAATTATATATTAAACATTATTTTAAAAAAAAAAGTGTGCAAATCTAAAAAAAATATTTTAGAAAATTTTTTGCTTAACATTTTTAATGTAAGAGATAATATTTTTTTAAACATAAAAAAAAATGTAGAAAGAAAATTAAAAAAAATTGTTAAAAATTTAAAAAATTTTAAAGTATGGTCAATTACTAATTCTCTTTTCTGTCAAAAAATAAAATTTTATATATTATTGTTTAAAAAAATTTTAAAATATAATTTAAAAATATTATTAATAGTATCTGAGGCATATTTATTAAATAAATTTAAAAAAGAAATAGAAAAAATAATATCAACTTCTATATATACTTATCATTCTAATTTAACAGAAAAAAAGAAATCTTTTTATTGGAAAATTTTTAATATAAAACATCCAGCAATTATAATATCTACTAAAATAGGAATATTTCTTCCTATTTCTGATTTAGGAATTTTAATATTAGATGAAGAAAGTAGCACATCTTATCATATTACTAGTAAATGGAGTTTTAATATTAGAAATGTTGTTTTATTAAGATCATATTATGAAAAAATACCTATAATATTAGAATCTTCTTATCCAAGTGTAAATACATTATATAATGTGTATAAAAATAAAATAAAAAAAATAAAAATTTCTAATAAAATAACATATTTATATAAAAATTTTAAGAAAATTTTGATAGATATTAATAATGAAAGATTTATAGGTGTTTTTTCTGTTTCTCTGATAAACAATATTAATATTTTTTTAAAAAAAAATAATAACGTATGTATAATAGTAGATGATATATCTTATATATTTTATTTTATAAAATGCTATTTTTGTAAAAGTATATTAAAATGTAATTTTTGTAATCAAATTTGTGAATTTAAAATTAACGAACAAAAAATTTTTTGTAGATTTTGTTTATTAGATAAAAATAGTTTATTTAGTTGTGTACAATGTGGAAGAAAAGATTTTTATTATAAAAAATGCAATATATCTTTTTTAATAAGTAATATAAAAAAAATTTTTGTTAATATACCAATATTTTTTTTAGAAAAAGATATTGTTAAAAATAATTTTCGTTTTAATTCTAAAGCTATTTTTTTAATAAAAAATAAAAATATTTATAGATATAAATTAAAGAATGTAAACTTATTAGTTTTTCTTTATATAGATCATCATTTTAATTTTCCATATTTTAAGTATATAGAAACATTTAGTCAAAAATATTATAATATAATAAAACTTTTTTTAGATGTTTTTAATACATCTCTTACAATAACTATTCAGACTAAATTAAATAAAAATAATTTGTTTAATAATTTTTTTTATAATGGATATATTTTTTTTTCTAAATATTTGCTTAGTATTAGAAAAAAATATAATTTACCTCCTTTTAGTTTCAACTTAATAATAAGATTAGAAGGTAAAAATAAAAATAAAGTATTTATTTTACTTAAGAAAATTTTGTTTGTCCTTAACAATTCTTATCTATTTAACATAAAAAATTTTTTTTTTATTAGTAATAACAATATTTATATAAATAAACATAATAATTCTTTTTATTGTAAAATATTATTATCTCATTCATCTAAATTGTTTTTAAGAAAAATTTTTAAAAATTTGTGCAATAATTTTAAAAATTTTTTATATGTTAACAATATTAATATTATTTTTGATATAGATACTGTTCAAATAATTTAGATTTGTATGTTATTATAAAATATGTATTTTTTTTAATTTTATAAATAAAAAAATATTTAGGAATAATTTTGTGATAAATAAAGAAATAATAAACCGATTTAAAAAAGTGGGATTAATTTATAAAATTACTAATAAAAATATTTTTTTTGAAAAAGTAAAAAAACATAATAATGTAGTTTTATATTGCGGTTTTGATCCTACTTCAGATAGTTTGCATATAGGGCATATTTTACCTATATTATTTTTAAAAAAAATGCAAGAATATGGGAATAAAATTATTTTTTTAATAGGAGGAAGTACAAGTTTAATAGGTGATCCAAGTTTTAAAAACAAAGAGAGAAAACTATTTTCTAAAAAAAAAATTTTAAAATATCAAAAAAAGATAAAATTACAAATATTATCAATTTTAAAAAAAAACTTTAATATTAAAAATGTAATTATTTTGAACAATTTCAAATGGTTTAATAAAATTAATGTTATAGATTTTTTGAGAAAAGTTGGTAAACATTTTTTAATAAATCACATGGTAAGTAGATCTTCTGTAATAGATAGAATAAATAGATTAGAAAAAGGTATGTCATTTACTGAATTTTCATATAGTCTTTTACAATCATATGATTTTGCTTATTTATATAAAAAATATAACACTATATTACAAATTGGTGGATCTGATCAATGGGGTAATATAGTATCAGGAATAAATTTAACTAAAAAATTATATAAAAGTAAAGTATTTGGAATTACAATTCCATTACTAGTTAAAAAAAATGGAAAAAAATTTGGAAAAAGTGAAAGCGGTAAATCTATATGGTTAGATAAAAGAAAAACTTCTGTATATAAATTTTATCAATTTTGGATAAACATATCTGATAAAGAAATAAAAAATTTTTCAAAAATTTTTTATTTTGTTGGTATATTAGATAAAAAAATTTATAAAAATAATTATTCTATAAAAAATATTATAGAAAACAAAAAGATAATAGCTGATTCTATTACTAAATTTGTACATGGAAATAAATTACTTAAAATAGTTAAAAAAATTTCTAAAATATTGTTTAAAAGTAATTTTTTTTTTATAAAAAAAAATTATTTTAGTTTTTTAACTAAAAAATATGTAGGAATTAAAAAATTTTATGTAAATAAAAATAATAATTTATCAGAAATATTAATAAAAACATGTTTCTCTAATTCGTTAAGTAAATCTAAAAAAATAATTTCCTCAGGAGGAATAAAAATAAATAATATAGTAGAAAAAAATTATAATTATATATTTAAAGATTCAGATAAAATATTTTCTAAATATTCTTTTTTGTCTAAAGGAAAAAAAAATTTTTGTATATTATGCTGGAAAAAATAATTTTTAATCTATGTTAAAACTTTTTCCACATCCACAAAAATTTTTTATTTTTTTATTAATAAATTTAAATTTTTTGTTTATTCCCTCTTTTATAAAATCTATTTTAGTATTTTTTAATATATCAAAATATTTTTTATTAATTAATATATGTATTTTATTTTTTAAAACAATATTTTTTTTATTTTTTATATTAAACTTATTATTTTTTATAAATTTCATTTTATATTCTAGACCTGCGCATCCAGATTTTTTTACATAAATTTCTAATATTTTTTTTTTAAATTTTTTTTTTATTAGAAATTTTATTTGTTTTTCTGCTTTTTTTGTAATAAAAATATTTTTGTTCATGTTTTTTACCTTTATGACTTTTATATTCTATTGTTTTTCATATTTTATATTTATAAATATTTTTTAACTTATCATATATTATATAGATTATGTAGTATGTTTCAAAGTTTTTAAAATTAAAATTTTTAAATAATAAAAATATTTTTTATTAAACATTTAAAAATATTTTTTTTATTTAAATCTAATTAAGTATTTTTTTTTAGGTGATATTAATGAAAGATTCAAAATTGTTTATGTATTCTAAAAAAGAAATGTTTTCTTTAGTTTTTATTTTTTTATTATCTTTTTTAAGTTTTTTAGTACTTAGACCTTTTATATTTAGTTTTATTTGGTCATGTATGATAGTTATTTCTACTTGGCCTATAATGATAAAAATACAAAAATTTTTTTTTAATAAACGTTACATAGCAATAGTAATAATGACGTTTTTTGTTTTTGTTTTTATATTAGTTCCAATTTTACTTTTTTTTAACGTATTAATATATAATACTAAGTCTTTTATGATGTTTTTATTTTCTGAAGATTTTAAAGTTCCACAGCTTGTTTTTTTAAAGAATATACCATTTATAGGTAAAAAAATGTTTTTTAATTATCAGAAACTTACTATAAATAATAGTACTAATTTTATAAAATATCTTCAACCATATATATTAAAATTATCAGAATTTTTTTTTAAAAAAATTAGTTATTTAAGTTATACAATTGTACAGTTAAATTTTATATTAATATTTAATGTTTTACTTTTTTCTAATGGAGAAAAATTTGTAAATATAGTTAAAAGTTTTGCTTTAAGAATTTCATATAAATATGGAAATTCAATAGTGTTATTAATTGGAAAATCTATTAGGGCAATATCTTTAGTTGTTTTAGTTACTACATTTGCGCAATCATTATTAGGATGGATAGGATTAATTATATCAGGAGTATCATATTTTTCATTTTTTTCTTTTTTAATATTTTTATGTTGTTTTTTACAACTAGGACCTCTTCCAGTATTAATTCCTTTATCAATATGGTTGTTTATAAATAATAATTTTATTTTTGGATCTATTTTAATGGTTTGGAGTTTTTTAATATGTGTTTTAGATAATACTTTAAAACCAGCTTTAATACAATTAGGAATAAGATTACCATTTTTTATAATATTATTTGGAGTAATAGGAGGATTGTTAGCATTTGGAATAATAGGTGTTTTTATAGGGCCTACAGTTTTGTTAATTATGTATAGATTAATAATATTGTGGTTATATAAAAGATCTAAATATAATTTTTTTTAAAAATTTTTAATATAATATTAATAAAATTATATTTTTTATTTTCTACATATAGAAACTAAATATTATAGTTTTTTATAAAATTTATTATATTTTAATAAAAAATTATAAAAATGTATATAAAAAATTTTTTATAAAATAAAAACGTATTTTTATTATAATTTTATATTTTATATTAATATTTTATAAATTTAAAATTGAAAGAACATTTTTACTAAAATTTTGATAAAATATTATACATATTTTAAAAAATTTTTAATATTATATTTATTTTTTTTATAAAAATTTTTATAGAGAACAAAATGAAAAAAACAATAGACTTAAGAGTTTCTAAAATTGAGAAATTATTAACTCCAGTAGAAATTTATGATAATTATAAAGTAAGTAAAAACGTGATAAAAAATGTAAAAAATGCTAGAAAAAGAATTTCTAATATTATTAGAGGAAAAGATAAAAGATTATTAGTTATAATAGGCCCTTGTTCAATACATGATACAAAATCTGCTATTGATTATGCTAACAAATTATTAGATAAAAGAAAAAAATACAAGTCAAGATTAGAAATAGTTATGAGAACTTATTTTGAAAAACCTAGAACAGTTGTTGGGTGGAAGGGTTTGATAATAGATCCTTATTTAGATGGAACTCTTAAGATAAATGATGGATTAAGAATGGCAAGAAAATTATTGATAGACATAAATGAAATAGGAGTTCCTTCATCTACAGAGTTTTTAGATATTTCTATATGTCAATTTATATATGATCTAATTAGTTGGGGGGCTATAGGTGCAAGAACTACTGAAAGTCAAATACATAGGGAAATGGCTTCTTCTTTACCTTGTGCTATAGGATTTAAAAATGGTACTGATGGAAACATAAAAATATCTATAGATGCTGTTAAATCTTCTAGCTCCAAACATTTATTTTTAACTCCTAATTTATATGGGAAAATTGTAGTAAATCATACTTTAGGAAATAAAAATTTACATATAATAATGAGAGGAGGTAAAAAACCAAATTATTATGAAAAAGATATAAATAGAGCAATGGATTTACTAGAAAAAAATGATTTAAAAAAATATTTGATGATAGATTTTAGTCATGCTAATTGTTTTAAAAATCATATTTTACAATTAGATGTATCTAACTCTATATGTTCTCAAATAAAAAATGGAAATAATTTTATTTGTGGAGTTATGATAGAAAGTTTTTTAAAAGAAGGATCTCAAAATATTAATTCAAAAAAATGTTTAACTTATGGAAAATCAGTTACTGACCCTTGTTTAAGTTGGGAAGATAGTGAAATAATTTTAGAAAATTTAGCAAACTCTGTAGATTGTCGTTTTTAACAAATTAGTACCAGTCTTATATTTTGGCTGGTACAATATTTTTTATATATTTTTTAACTTTTAATTTAATTTATATTATTAATTTGATAGAAATTATATTAATCATAATAAGATTTTTATATGTTATTAATTTTTTGTATTATTAAAAATGATAAATTAAAAAAAATAAGTTTTCTAAACATTTTTTAAAAAATTAAAAATTTAAAAAAACGAATTTTGCGTAGTTTATAAAACAAAAAATAAATTATTTTATATTACTAATACTTTTAAAAAAGGTAAAAAAATTTTCTTTAATAACAAATATGAATAAAAAAGAATTTTTAAACATTTTACAAAATTCATGTATACAACTGTTATGTTATGCAGTTAAAAAGTTGTGGCCTGAATCTAAAGTAGCTGCCTCTGGTTTTATTAGAGGAGAGTTTTATTGTGATTTTGATATTAAGTTTAAGTTGAACAAAAATAGTTTAATTTTAATATTTAACAAAATGAAGGAACTTTGTAAAAGAAATTATATAATTATTTGTAAAAAATTTAATTTATATAGATTAATAAAAATTTTTTCTTCTTATAAAGAGAGTTATCAGGTTTTTATTTTAAAAAATATTTTAAAAAAAAAAAATAAAGAAATAAATGTTTATTTTCATAATAATTATTTAATTTTTGTTCCTGGAATTCAAGTACATAACATAAAATTTTGTAAAAATTTTATTTTAACTAAATTTTCAGGAGTGTACTGGAACAACAAAAAAAGTAACAAAGTATTACAAAGAGTATATGGTATAGTTTTTGCTAATAAAAAAAAAATGTTATGTTATATTAATAAAAATATAGATTTAAATAAATATGATCATAGAAAATTAGGAGTTAAATTAGATTTATATCATATAGATCAAAGATCTCCAGGAATGATATTTTGGCATAAAAATGGTTTTATAATATTTGAATTATTAAAAAAGTTTTTAAGAAAATATTTATATAAGTATGATTATCAAGAAGTAACAACTCCTATTATTATGAATAAAAACATATGGGAAAGCAGCGGCCATTTCAAAAGTTATAAAGATCATATTTTTCATACAATGTCTGAAAATAAAGATTATTGTATTAAACCAATGAATTGCCCTGGTCACATTCAAATATTCAATGAAACTATAAGATCTTACAAAGATTTACCACTAAGATTTTCAGAATTTGGAATATGTCATAGAAATGAATATTCAGGATCTTTACATGGATTAATGAGGACTAGATCTTTTACTCAAGATGATGCTCATATATTTTGTAGAAAAATTAATTTGGAAAAAGAAATAAAAAAATGTATAGATATTATATTTGATATTTATAAAATTTTTAATTTTAAAAAAATTAAAATATATTTTTCAACTAGACCAGAAAATAGTATAGGAAATGATTATACATGGGATATTTCAGAAAAAATTTTGTTTAATATTTTAAAAAGTAAAAATATAAAATTTAAAATAAAAGATGGAGATGGTGCTTTTTATGGACCAAAGATAGAATTTGTATTGGAAGATCATTTATATAGAAATTGGCAATGTGGAACTATACAATTAGATTTTTATATTGCTAAACGTTTAAAAGTTTTTTATATTAACAAATATAATATTAAGAAAAATCCTATAATAATACATAGAGCTATTTTAGGATCTATTGAAAGATTTATAGGAATATTATTAGAAGAATATTGTGGTAAACTTCCATTATGGATATCTCCAATACAGATAGTTGTTATAAGCATATCTAAAAAACATAAATTTTATGTAAAAGATGTTTTTAAAAAATTAATTGAACACAACTTTAGAGTTGCTTATGACATAAATAATGTTACTATAAATTCTAAAATAAGAAAATATTCTACTTTAAAAGTTCCATATATTTTGATATGTGGTGATATTGAGACAAAAAATTCTAGTTTAACAGTAAGAAATAGTAATGGTGAAATTACTAATAAAGTTTCTATAAAAGATTTCATAAAAAAAGTTTCTAAAGAAAATATATTTTTATAATTTTTAACTTAGAGGAAATATAGTATTAAATTAAAAAAAAAAAATAAATTTGCTAAACATAACAAAATAAATAGACAAATAAGAGCAAATAAAGTCCGTTTAATAGGAATTGATGGTAATTTAATAGGGATAGTTAGTTTAGAAAATGCAATAATTGAATCAGAAAAGATAAATTGTGATTTAGTAGAAATTAATCCTAATTCTTGTCCTCCAGTGTGTAGAATAATGAATTATGGAAAATTTTTATATGAAAAAAATAAAAACTCTAAGCACAAAAATAAAAATAATAAAAAAATTCAAATAAAGGAAATAAAATTTAGACCTGTAACTTTCGAAGGGGATTATCAAGTAAAATTAAAAAAAATAAAAAAGTTTCTATTACTCAGAAATAAAGTAAAAATTACTGTTAGGTTTAGAGGAAGAGAAATGACTCATAAAGAAATAGGAATTAATGTTTTACATAGAGTAAGAAAAGATTTATCTGATATTTCTATAGTAGATTTTTTTCCTAACAAAATTGAGGGAAGACAAATGATAATGTTATTATCTTCTAAAAATAAATAAAATATTTAAATTAAAACACAATATAAATTAAACATTTTAGGAAATTTATTATTATGCCTAAAACTAAAACTTTAAAAAGTGCTTATAAAAGGTTTAAAAAAACTTCTTCTGGTTTATTTAAAAGGAAAAAGAATAATTTACGTCATTTACTAACAAAAAAAAGAAGTAATTATAAGAGAAAACTTAGAAAGAAAGTAATTGTATCATCGCATGATAGAGCAAGAATTCGTCTATTTATTCCATATGTATAGAATATTTTGTTACAATTATTTTTATATTTTTATATGAGGAATATATGACAAGAATAAAAAGAGGAGTGACTGCCAGGGCTCGTCATAAAAAAATTTTAAAAAAAGCTAAAGGATATTATGGGGCTAGATCTAGAGTATATAGAGTAGCTAATCAAGCTGTTATAAAAGCGTCTCAATATTCTTATAGAGATAGACGTAGAAAAAAACGTGATTTTAGAAAATTGTGGATATCTAGGATAAATGCAGAAAGTAGATTATATAACTTGTCATATAGTATTTTTTTGCATGGATTAAAAATTTCTAACATTATTATTAATAGGAAAATTCTTTCAGAAATTGCTATGTATAACAAAAATTTGTTTAAAAATTTAATTATAGAAGTTAAGAAAAATATATAAAATTTTTACTATATTTAATTTTTTAATATTAAAAAAGCTTCCTATGGATGGAAGCTTTTTTAATATTAAAAAATTTAAGATGAAATTTATAATAAAATGAACATAAATAAAATATATAGATTTTTAAAATTAATAAACATAATTATAAAAGATATAAATAATTTATATAAATTAAAAAAATTTAAAAAAAGAATTTTAGGTAAAGATAGTTATTTGCGCTATATAATTAGTAAATTAAAATTATTAAAAAAAAATAAAAAAGCTATTTTTGGTAAAGCTTTAAATGGTGTTATAAAAGTAATAAAGAAAAACTTTTTTTTAAAAGAAAAATATATAAGTAATACTTTTGCAAAAAGTTTAAAAAAAAAAAGATCTTTTGATGTTACTTTGCCTGGTAACAGATATATTAAAGGATCTATGCATCCAATAAATTATTCAATTTATAAAATAGAAAATTTTTTTTGTAATATTGGTTTTAATATAATAAGTGGATATGAAATTGAAAATGAATATCATAATTTTACAGCTTTAAATATTCCTAAAGATCATCCTTCTAGAAATTCACAAGATACTTTTTGGATAAACAATAAAATATTGTTGAGAACACAAACTTCAAATGTACAAATTCATTATATGAAAAAAGAAAAATTGCCTATTAAAGTTATTTCTATAGGTAAAGTTTATAGAAATGATAGTGATATTAAACATACTCCTATGTTTCATCAATTAGAAGGACTAATCATAAACAATAAAATAAATTTTTCTAATTTAAAATGGATAATAAAAAAATTTTTAAAAAGTTTTTTTAATAATAACGTTTCTATAAGATTTAGAAGTTCTTATTTTCCATTTACTTTTTTATCTTCAGAGGTAGATATTAAAGAAAAAAATGGAAAATGGCTTGAAATATTAGGATGTGGTATGGTTCATCCTAATGTTTTAAAAAATATGAAAATTAATTATAAAAAATATGCTGGATGCGCTTTCGGGGTAGGAATAGAAAGACTAACAATGTTGCAGTATGGAATATTAGATTTAAGAAATTTTTTTAAAAATGATTTAAGTTTTTTAAATAAATTTAAATAAAAAAGGTACTATATGAAAATTAGTAAAAATTGGATAATGGAATGGATAAATTTTCCTATAAATTTTAAAAAAATATGCAATCATTTTAATAAAATAGGTATAGAAGTAAAAAATTATAATAAAACTTGTATTAGTTATAAAAATTTATTGTTTGGAAAAATAATTTTAAAGAAAAAAATTTTATTGGATAAAAAATTTTTTTTTCTATATTTTATAAAAATAAAAAATAATTTTATAATAAAAATATTTTCTTTGTTTAGTTGTAATGTTAAAAAAAAAGTAATAGTTTCTATTTCTAAAAATATATTTTCACAAATAGTATATTCTTCTCTATTAAAATATCATTATTATGAATCTAAATATTTTATTTGTTCTCCTTTTTCTATTGGTATTTCTAATGTAGAAGATATCCCAGTAAAATTATCTAAATCATTTAATTTAAATAAAAAAAATTTAAAAAAAATAGAAGTTTACGATAATATAGTTAAATTAAATGTACCTTATAATAGAATAGAAGAATTTAATATAATAGGAATTTGCAGAGAAATATATGCTATTAATAATATGAAATTTAAATATTTTAAAAATAAATTAGAAAAAAAAAATAGTAAATTTTATATAAAAATTTCTGTAGTAAAAAAAATAAATAATTATCGTTATTTAGGTAGAAAATTTAGCAGATTGAATTTTAATGTAAAAACTCCATATTGGATATCTAAAAGATTGAGTTTATTTAATATAAAAAGTAAAAATATAATATATGATATTATAAATTACGTATATATAGAAACTGGAGAACATTTTCATTTTTTTTTATTAAATGATTTGAATAAGAAAATTTTTATAAAAATATTGCATAAATCTAAAAAAATTAATATATTTAAAAAAAAATTTTTTTTAAAAAAAAATAGTATTGTTTTATCTAATAAAAAAAAAATATTAATTTTTGGAAAAAATTTTTATAATTATAATTATAATTTTAATAATAAAAATGTTAGTATATTTTTAGGTTCTTTGTTTCTTAAAGAAAACATTTTTAAAAATTATAAAAAAAATAATGTTAATAAAAAAAAAATAGATTATTTTTATTATAGTAAAAATGTTAATTCTCAACTTTTTGCATTAAAATATATTACAAAAATTATTTTAATGATTTGTAGTGGTAGTTGTAAAGAAATAGTTAGTTTATCTGATATTAAAAAAATAAAAAGAAAAAATATTTTTTTATATAAAAGTAATATAACAAGATTAACAGGAATTTCATTAAATAATTATATTATTGAAAATTTGTTAACAAAGTTAGGTTATAAATTTTTTAAATATAAAGATGCATGGAAAGTTTTTATACCTTATCATAGAAATGATATATTAATAGAAGAAGATATTATATCTGATATAATTAGATTTTATGGAATTTATAAAATATCATCTTCATCTCCTTCAGATAAATATAATATAACTAATAAAGATTTTGAAAATAACAATTTTTTTAATGAAATAAAGTATTTTTTAATTTCTAAAGGATATAATGAAGTTTTAAATTACAGTTTTACAAGTTTTAGTTATCAAAAACTTTTTACAGAAATTTCTGATTATATAAAAATAAAAAATCCTATTTCTAATAGTATGTCTATTATGAGGTCTTCTTTATTTCCAGGATTATTAGAAAATTTTATATATAATATAAATAGACAGAATGATCTTATTAAGATTTTTGAATTAGGTTTATGTTATTTTAGAAATAAAAAAAAATATTTAGGTTTTAATCAAAAAATGTTTTTGTCTTGTTTAATTTACGGAAATTATAATAATATACATTTTGATAAAAAAAATAAATTACTTGATTTTTATGCTTTAAAAGGAGATTTAGAATATATTTTTGAAATTTTAAGATTGAATTGTAATATAAAATTTATAAAAAAAAAATTTTCTTATTTTAGTAAAGAAATAAGCTCTGCTATATTTTTAGATAAAAAATGTATAGGAAAAATTGGAAAATTAAATAATAATATTTTAAAAAAAATAAATTTTGATAAAAATGTTAATGTTTTTTTATTTGAAATTTGTATAGATAATATTAGTAAAAAAGAAATTTTATATGTAGACAAAATATCAGAATATCCTAAAGTTAAAAGGGATATTTCTATAATAGTTTTAGATAATATAAAATGTTATGATATAATTAAATTTTGTAAAAAAATATTTTATAAAAATTTGATAGATATATATATTTTTGACATTTATTATGGAGAAAATATTTCTAATAAAAAGAAAAGTATTTCAATAAGATTAATATTTCAGAGTTTTAACAAAACTTTAAAAGAAATATATATAGATACTTTTATAAAAAAAAATATAATACTACTTAAAAAAAAATTTAACGCTATTATAAAAGAAAAATAAATTAAATAAATTTTTTAAAATAAATATATATATGTTGTTAATAATATTAACAACATTTTATAGTATTTTATTTTTTTACAAAAAATATTTCATGATAATTATTTTGTTAAATTGTTTATTTACTTTTTTAAGAATTAATATTCTATTTATTCTAATTTTTTTATTTTTATCATTTATAAAAATTTTTTTAAATAATAAATTAGTAATTTTACAAATTACATTAATATAATAAAATATATTTTTATAATTAAAATCTTTTATCATATTTTTTGTTTTTTTTTCGAATATTTTTAATATTGAATATAATTTTTTTTCTATTTTATTGTTTATTATATTTTTATTTATTTTTGTATTTTTTAAATTTTTTATTTTACTAGTTATATTTTTTATTCTCTTATATGTATTTTTAAGAATTTCTATATTTTTATAATTAGATATTTCTAAAGTATTTTTATATATTATTATTGGTATCATTTTGCATGTTTTGATAGAAGATAAAATGAAACATTTTTTAAAATTATGTTTTTTTAATATTGATAACATTCTTTTTTTAAAGTATTTTATTATTTTTTTTCTAATATACATTTTTGTTTTATACTTTGAATATGAAAATATAGACTTTTTTATTAGTTTAACAATATTAATTATTAATTTTTTTTCTAACAGAATTCTTATTATTCCAATAGTGCTTTTTCTAATATAAAAAGGATCATTTTTACTATTAGGTTTTTCTCCTACTATAAATAAACCTGTTATAGTATCTATTTTATCAGCTATAGATATAGCACATGAAATTTTATATTTAGGTATTTTAGAATTGTAAAATAAAGGATAATATTGTTCTTTTATAGAATATGCTATTTTCTTTTTTTCATTTTCTTTCATTGCATATTTCATACCTATATATCCTTGCATCTCTGGAAATTCAAATACCATATTTGTTAATAAATCACATTTAGATAATAAAGATGCTTTTATTACATCTTTTTTTTTTATTTTTATTTTTTTAGAAATCCAACATGATACTTTTTTTATTCTAATAGTTTTTTCAAAAAACGTTCCTAATTTTTTATGAAAAATGTATTTTTTTAGTTTTTTTAAGTTATTTATTAATTTTTTTTTATTATCTAGTTTTAAAAAAAAAATTATATCTCTAAGTCTCTCGTTTATAACATTTTGGTTTTCTAATATAATTCTACTAGGATTTTTTGAAGATATGTTAGATATTATTATAAAATATTTTTTTATATTATTAAATTTAGAATATATCATTAAACATTTTTGTATAGTTTCTACAACATATTTTATTAATTTTTTATATATTTTTAGAAATTTGCTTCTGAACTTTCCTATGTATATTTTAGGCCATTCTACTGTATTATTTATTTCTTCTATATTTTTTTTTTTTATTGATAAATTTATATCTATTTTTTTTATTTTTTTTTTAATTTCTGTTAATATTTTTTTTTTCCTTTCTTTTGCATCTATTATTACTTTTCCATATTTTTTTATTTTCTTTTTATATTCATTTGCATTATTTAAATATATTTTTTTATTATTTTTCATAAAAAAATGACTCAATGTATAACTTTTAGATTTTACATTTAATATTTTTATATCAACTTTTTTATCATCTAACATACATAAAACATTTCTAATAGGTCTTATAAATTTTATTTTTGAATCATTCCAATGCATAGATTTTACTAAATTAAGTTTTTTTATAGAATTAAATATTATTATTTTAAGATCATTTTGCATTTTAACAAAAATTTTTCTTTTTTTTTCTAAGTTATTATTTTTTATTTTTTTAGTATATTTTAAAATATGTTTTTTTTCATATTTTATTCTATTTATTTCTATAGATAATCTTCTAGATGTTGTATACCATTTAATTTTATTATATTTTATAAATTTTTTTCTAAGTTCGTTAACTATATTTTTGTAAAAAGATTTAATAACGATAATTATATTTCTAGGAGGCAATTCTTCAGTTATTATTTCTAATATAAAATTTTTTTTCAATTTTTTTATTCCTTATTTTTTATTATAACTTATATTATTTTTTATACAGTATTTAATTGCTATTAATTTAGATAGATTTCTTATTTTATATATATAATTATATCTTTCAGTAATAGAGAAATGTTTTCTTGCTTCTAATAAATTGAATTGATGTATAGAAGTTAATAAATGTTCATAAGATGGAAATATTAGTGGGTTCTTCAATAATATTAATCTTTTAGATTCTTTAATATTTTTTTTAAAAAAATAAAGTATTTCTTTAATATTAGATTTTTTAAGATTATATATACTTTGTTCTATTTCATTATATAAAAATATATCTTTGTATTTTATTTTTTTTTTAAATTTATTATTCCATATAAGTTCGTATATATTATTTTTTTTTTGTATGTGCATAGCAATTCTTTCTAATCCATATGTTATTTCTACAGTAGATGGATTACATTCTAAACTTGCTATTTTTTGGAAATATGTAAATTGTGTTATTTCTATACCATTTATTCTAACCTCCCATCCTATACCTGATGCTCCTATTGTTTTATTTTCCCAATTGTCTTCTACAAATCTTATATCATCAATTTTTGGATTTATTTTTAATTTTTTTAATGAACTTATATATTTATTTTGTATATCTTTAGGAGGAGGATTTATTACTACTTGTATTTGATAATAATGTTGCAATCTATTTTTACTTTTTCCGTTTCTACTGTCTGTAGGTCTTCTACATGCTTGTAAATATATTCTTGAAAATTTTTTTGACAGTATAGAATTAAAAAAAGTTTCTTTATGAAATGTACCAGCTCCTACTTGTATATCTAATGATGGAACTATAGTACATCCATTTTTTTCCCAAAAATTTTTAATAATCTTTATTATTTCTTGTAAACAAAAAAATTTTTCTTTTTTCATATTTTATTTTTTTTAGTATATTTTTAAATATGTTAATATATTAATACTTTTTAATATATATATTATTTATTTTTTTAACATATTTTTTTATGGTTAAATATATTGGAGCACATTTTAGTTGTTTAAATAGTTTAGATTTAGTTTTTGAAGAAGCTTACAAAATAAACGCTAATGCAGTATCATTTTTTGTTAAAAGCCCTAGAAAATGGTTTTCTAAAAATTTAGATAGTAAAGTTATAAAAAAATTTAAATATAATATGAAAAAATATAATTTTACATATGATCAAATATTACCTCATGCTGGATATTTAATAAATTTTTGTAATCCTGATAAAAAAAAAAATATTTTATCAAAAAAATCGTTTTTATTTGAAATAAAAATTTGTAATAAATTAGGAATACGTTATATTAATGTACATCCTGGAAATTATATAAAAAAAGATAATATAAAAAAATGTTTTAAAATAGCTTCTAATACAATAAATGAAATATTTTGTGAGACAAAAAATATTTCCATAGTATTAGAAAATACTGCAGGTATGGGTACAAGTATAGGATATAGTTTTGAACAATTATATGAGCTAATAAATTTAATAAATGATACTTCTAGAATTGGAATTTGTATAGATACATGCCATTTATTTTCTTATGGATATGATATAAGTAAAATAGAAAAAATAAAAAAAATATTTTTTGAATTTGACAAATTAATAGGATTTAAATATTTAAAAGGAATACATTTAAATGACTCTGCAGGTAATTTGGGAAGCAAAATTGACAGACATGAAAATTTAGGTTTTGGTAAAATAGGAAATGATATTTTTTCTTTTGTAATAAAAAATAAAATATTTGATAATATTCCAATTATATTGGAGACTAAAAGAAAAACTCTTAGAAAAAATGAAATAATTTTTTTAAGATCTTTTTTTTAATTCTTGGTAAAAAATATGAAAATTGTTATTAAAGCATTTTATAGAAATGATATAGGAACCAGAAATAGTAAAAGATTAAGAAAAAATAAAAAATGTCCATGTATTTTATATTCAGTTAAAAAAAAATCTATACCTATTTATTTAAAAATTGATCAAATATTAAAATTAAAATTTATAAAAGATATTTATAAAAAAAATATTGTAATTTACTTAAATAAAATTAATTATTTGGTAAAAATATTAGAAGTTCAAAGACATGTTTTCAAAAATGAAATATTACATATAGATTTTTTTTTATTAAAAGTTTTATAAATTTTTTTTATTTTATATTTCTTTTAATCAAAACTATTTATTATATTTTTATTTTAAGCGACACGTTTTATATTTTTTGTGTAAATTTGTATTTACGTGTCGCTAAATATTTTATTTAAATTTTTATGTTATTCTTTTAATAATACAATGTTTAAATTAAAAATTATATTTAAAATATAATGTTTTTAATATTATTTAAACTAATCACAATATTTTAAATAACTTTTTATTTTTTAATATATTAAAATATATTTTTTGTTTTTTAAAATATATAAATATTAAAATATTATATAAATTTTATTAGGAAATTATATGAATATATTATTTAAAAAAAGTTTTAAATCAAAAAAATCTTTTGGGCAAAATTTTTTAATAGATGATAAAATTATTAAAAAAATTTTATATTGTTTTAATCCTAAATTAGAAAATAATGTTTTTGAAATAGGAGCTGGTACAGGAAATTTAACAAAAATTTTATGTATTTATGTAAAAAAAATGTTAGTTATAGAAATTGATAATAGTTTATGTAATTTTTTAAAAGAAACTGTTTTTAAAAAAAGAATTAATATTTTTAACGAAGACATATTAAAATTTAATTTTAAAAAAAAATTAAAGAAATATTTTCCAATAAGAATAATAGGAAATTTACCTTATAATATTTCTATTAACATAATTTTTTATTGTATAAAATTTTTAAAAAAAATAAAAGATATTCATTTTATGCTTCAATATGAAGTTGCAAAAAAAATTTCAGCTAAAGTAGGTAGTAAATTTTATGGAAAATTGAGTATCTTTTTACAATGTTATTTTAAAATAAAAATTCTATTTGAAATATATCCTAAATCATTCTATCCTTCTCCTAAAGTAAAATCTTGCTTTGTAAAACTATTCCCTATAAACAATTTTTTTTATAATAATGTTAACAAAAAACATTTTAAATACATAGTATCTACTGCTTTTTCTAAGAGAAGAAAAATTCTAAAAAATAGCTTATTTAACATATTTGATGATAATGCGTTTGTAAAATTAAATATTGATTCTTCTTTAAGAGCACAAAATATAACAATAACAGAATATTGTAAATTAACAAGATATTTTTCAAAAAAATATTATTAAAATTAATATACTATTTAATTTTTAACTGTTATAATAATAATTATGTTTTTTTAATTTTTTTTTTAAAATAATGAGTACTTATTTTGTCGGTGATATACACGGATGTTTTAAACAATTAAAAAATTTGTTAAAAAAAGTTTCATTTAATTTTAGAAATGATATTTTATGGGTTACTGGAGATTTAGTTGCTAAAGGACCTGATTCTATAGAAGTTTTAAAATTTTTAAATAAAAACAAAAAATCTGTAAGAATAGTTTTAGGAAACCATGATTTAAATTTAATAAGATTATATTTTGAAAGTTTATTATTTCCTAATAAACTTAATATATTAGAAAATGATTATTATAACTTAAAAAATTTAAAAAGTATAATAGATTGGTTAAGAATTCAACCTATTTTTAGAGTAAATTTTAAAAAACGTTTTGTAATTTCTCATGCAGGAATACCTCCTAAATGGGATATAAATTTATCTAAACATTATTCTTCAATTATAAAAAAAATTTTAAGTGGAGAAGATTATAAAAAAATTTTTGATATTTTAAACATGATGTTTGTAAATAGTTGTAAATGGCATGATGATTTAAAAAAAGAAAATAAAATAAAATTTGCTATTAATGGTTTTACTAGAATGAGATATTGTATAAAAAAAACATATGATTTGGATTTAGAATATAAAAAATTTCCACCTAAAAATTCAAAAAAAAATTTAATTCCATGGTTTTCAATCAAAAATAATATTCCAAAAAATTTCAGTATAATATTTGGACATTGGTCTTCTTTAAATGGAAAAGGTGTACCAAAAAATTTTTATGCTTTAGATACTGGATGCTGTAGAGGCAATAAATTAACAATATTAAGATTAGAAGATAAAAAAAAGTTTCATGAATATTTTTATTAATTATATATTTCATAAATATTTTTAAAAACAAAAATTTTTTATTATATATATTTAAGCAAAAAATTTTTGTTTTTTATAAATTTATTACATATATTCTTTTTTATGAAGTTTTTGTAATGAAATAATTCTTTTATATGGATTTCTTTTTAATGATAAAATTGTAGCTTCAGCTAGTCTAATTGTAGTATCAAAATAAATATTATATTTTATTGCATTTTTTATTATTCTATAAAAATTTTTTGTTTCTTCTTTTTTATTTTGTTTAATACAAATTATATAGTCATATTTTTTATTTTTTATATTGTATATAATATTTTTTATTTTTTTATATTTTTTATTTTTAAAATATGTTTTTATATTTTTTTTATTTAAAAAATTACTATTTTCTTTTGTAGTATGTATTATAAAATCTAACTTTTCCAATTTTTTAGATATTTTAAATATTTTATTTTTATAAGAGCTTTTTATATATATAAATACATTTTTTATTTTATTTATATTAGTTTTATGAGATAATATTATTTTTGAAAATGCTTCTGAAAAATATTTCCCTATTCCCATTATTTCTCCTGTAGATTTCATTTCAGGACCTAATATATAATTAGCTTCACAAAATTTATTAAATGGAAATATTGATTCTTTTATGAAAAAATATTTTGGGATTATTTCATTTGTTATTTTTTGTTTTTTTAAAGAAATTCCACACATTACTTTAGCTGCTACTTTTGCTAATGGTATTCCTATAGCTTTGGATATGAATGGTATTGTTCTAGAAGCTCTAGGATTTACTTCTAATATATATATTTTTTTTTTATTTATTGCAAATTGTATATTTATCATTCCTTTTATTTTTAAATATATAGAAATTTTTTTTACTTGTTTCCTTATTTCTTTTTTTATGTTTTCTTTTATTGTATAAGTTGGTAATACACAAGCCGAATCTCCTGAATGTATTCCAGCTTTTTCTATATGTTCTAATATACCAGCTATAAAAACATTTTTTTTATCACATATTGCATCTACATCTATTTCTATTGCATCTTTTATATAATGATCTAACAAAATAGGAATTTTATTATTTTTTTTATAAAATTTTTTGAAGTGTTTTTTTAAAGATTCATCATTATATATTATTTGCATATTTTTTCCTCCTATTACATAAGAAGGTCTTACTATAATTGGATATTTTATTTTTTTAGATTCTTTTAATGCTTTTTGTATATTAGTTACTATAGAATTTTTTGGTTGCCTTAATTTTAGTTTCTTTATTATTTTTTTAAATTCTTTTCTATTTTCTGTTTTCTTTATACTTTTTATATTTGTTCCAATAATTTTTACTTTTTCTTTATGTAGTTCATAAGATAGTTTTAATGGTGTTTGGCCTCCATATTGTATTAACACACCTAAAGGTTTTTCTATTCTTATAATATTTAATATATATTCTATAGTTATAGGTTCAAAATATAGTTTGTTAGAAATATTATAGTCAGTAGATACAGTTTCTGGATTGCAGTTTACCATAATAGTTTCGAAATCTATTTCTTTTAAAGCGATAGACGCATGAACACAACAATAATCAAATTCTATTCCTTGGCCTATTCTATTAGGACCACTTCCTATTATTAAAATTTTTTTCTTTTCTTTAGTTGGATTTGCTTCACATTCATCTTCCCAAGTAGAATACATATATGTAGTTTTTGCTGGAAATTCTGCTGAACACATATCTATTCTTTTGTATACAGGATATATATTGTATTTTTTTCTAATCTTTCTAATAAATTTTTCTTTAATATTAGTTAAATTAGATATCATGGAATCTGAAAATCCATTTTTTTTTATAAATCTAAATAATTTTGGATTTATATTATTTATTTTTATTTTTTTTATTTTTTTTTCTAGTTGTACTATTTCAAAAATTTGATGTAAAAACCATTTATCAATTTTAGTTAAATTAAAAATTTTTTCTAAACTTAATCCAAATCTTATAGCTTCTGCTATATATAAAATTCTATTTGGACCAGCAACTTCTAGCTCATATTTTATTTTTTTTTCATCATACTTTTTCATAATTTTTATGAAACCGTTTGTATCATTTTCTAAACTACATAGTCCTTTTTGTAAAGATTCTTTAAACGTTCTTCCTATTGACATTATTTCACCTACAGATTTCATCTGTGTGGTAAGTCTGTCATTACAATTTTTAAATTTTTCAAAATTAAATTTTGGTATTTTAGTAACTATATAATCTATAGAAGGTTCAAATGATAATGATACATTTTTTTTTGTTATATCATTTTTCAATTCATCTAAAGTATATCCTATAGATAATTTAGATACTATTCTTGCTATAGGATATCCAGTTGCTTTTGATGCTAAAGCAGAAGATCTAGATACTCTTGGATTAACTTCTATAACTACTATTTTTCCATTTACTGGATTTAATGCAAATTGTACATTAGCTCCTCCAGATTTTATTCCTATTTTTTTTAATATTAATATAGATTTATTTCTCATATACTGATATTCTTTATCAGTTAGAGTTTGAGCTGGAGCTATTGTTATAGAATCTCCTGTATGTATTCCCATTGGGTCTAAATTTTCTATAGAACATATTACTATACAGTTTTCATTAGAATCTTTTATAATTTCTATTTCAAATTCCTTCCATCCTAATAGACATTGATCTATTTGTAGTTGCCCTATAGGAGAAGATTCTAAACCTATTTTACAAATTTTTTCAAATTCTTTTATATTTTTTGCTATTCCACTTCCACTTCCACCCATTGTAAAAGATGATCTTATTATACAAGGGAACCCTATATTTTTTAAAACTTTTTTAGCATCAACTATGTTGTTAGCTATTTTAGATTTAGCAGTAGATAAATTTATTTCTTTCATAGATTTTCTAAATAATTTTCTGCTTTCTGAATTGTTTATAGCATTTATAGATACCCCAATAATTTCTACATTATATTTAGATAATATTTTTTTTTTATATAATTTCATAACACAATTTAGAGCTGTTTGACCACCCATAGTTGGAAGTATTGCATTTGGCTTTTCTTTTTTTATTATATTTTTTATTATTTTCCAATGTATAGGTTCTATATATGTTATATCTGCTATGTTAGGATCTGTCATAATAGTTGCAGGATTAGAGTTTATTAAAACTACTTTAAATCCTTCTTCTTTTATAGCTTTACAAGATTGAGTTCCTGAATAGTCAAATTCACAAGCTTGACCTATTATAATAGGACCTGATCCTATTATTAGTATAGTACTTATATCTTTTCTTTTAGGCATTTTTAGTTCTCTGTCTGTTATATTTTTTCATAATTTTTAAAAAATTTATCAATATTTTTTTTGCATCGTTTGGACCCGGGCTTCCTTCTGGATGACCTTGAAATCCTATTGCATTTCTTTTTCTTATAGATATTCCTTGTATAGTTTTGTCTAGTAATGAAATATGTGTTATTTTTATATTTTTTTTATCTGAGTTTTTTAAAACTGAAAAGTTATGATTTTGAGATGTTATAAATATTTTTTTACTTTTTAGATCTTTTATGGGATGATTAGAACCATGATGACCAAATTTCATTTTATTTATTTCTAAACCTGCAGATAAAGACAGTAATTGATGGCCTAAGCATATACCTAATATTGGTATTTTTGTAGTTAATAGTATTTCCTTTACTATTTTAAGTTCTTTTTTATATTCATAAGGATTTCCCGGTCCATTAGAAAATAATATTCCATCTGGATTATATTTTAATATTTTTTTAACTTTAGTTTTTGATGGTACTACTATTATTTTACAGTTTAAACTTGAGAATATATTTAAAATACTATGTTTAACTCCATAATCATATACTATTAAATTAATTTTTTTATTTTTATTTTTCTTATTAACATTTTTTATATATTTTGGTTTTTTCCATACATATATTTTTTTTGTAGATATTTTTTTACTTTTTTTTTTTTTTAGAAAAGATTTAAACTGTATAATTTTTTTTTTAGCTAATTTATAATTTTTTTTTTTATCTAAAAAAATACATCCTATTTGTGTTCCTATGTTTCTTAATATTTTTGTTAATTTTCTTGTATCTATATCATATATTGCAGTTATTTTTTTTTCTTTTAAAAATTTTTTAAATTTTTTTTTATATTTATAATGATTTGGATTATCATATATATCTTTTAATATCAAACCATTTAAATGTATATTATTAGACTCATTATCTTCAAAATTTATACCAGTATTACCTATATGAGGGAAAGTTAGAAGAACTATTTGATTAAGATATGAAGGGTCAGTAATTATTTCTTGGTATCCTGTCATAGAAGTATTAAAAACTATTTCTCCAATGCAAAATTTTTTATTTCCAGCTAATTTTCCTGTAAAAATCTCATTGTTTTCTAATAGCAATACTGCTTTTTCATATTTTTTTTCCATAATATATTTTTTTATTTATTGTTAATTATGTTTTTCATACTAAACAATCCGATTTTTTTATTAACACACCATATTGCAGATTGTATAGCTCCTATTGCAAAAATAGATCTACTTTTTGCTTTATGTTTTATTTCTAATTTTTCATTTTTGTCTGAAAAAACAATTGTATGTTTTCCTATAACTTCACCATGTCTTTTAGAAACAAAAATAATATTTTTTTTTTTATTCTTTTTATTTATATATACTTTTTTTTTCATAATTTTATTTATTATTTTTTTAAATTCTAAAGACGTTCCTGAAGGAGAATCTTTTTTGTTTTTATGATGTTCTTCTTTTATTTTTATTTTTTTATCATATAATTTTTTTGTGATTTTTTCTAACATAAAATATATTAAGTTTATTCCATTACTAAAATTTGAAGATTTTACTATACAAATTTTTTTAGAAGATAATTTTATAAATTTTTCTTCTTTATTATCAAACCCTGTAGTTCCAATAACTATATTTTTTTTGTGTTTTATACAATACTTTATATTTTTTATAGTATTTTTTTTTTCAGAAAAATCTATTATTACATCAAAATTTTTTTCTTGATTTTTTAAGGATGTACATATAGGTATTTTATTTTTTTTATGTATGAAATTTGTTTTTTTATTTTTATCATTATTTTTTATTAACAAAATTGATAAAATTATGTCTTTTCTATTCAAAATTTCTTTTATTATAATTTTACCCATTCTTCCATTAGCTCCAGAAATTGCAGCTTTTATTTTTTTATTTTCCATATTTTTAAAATATTATTAATTATAAATATTTAATATATTAATTTATTTTCTTTATAAAATATAGTAAAACTAAATATTATTTTTTTATTTATTATATAAAATATTTTTAATAAATTTTTTTATACTTTTGTTTATATAAAAAATCTTTTTTCTCCATTTTCTGATATATTTTTTATACATCTATTGCATAAATTTTTGTATTTAAATTTTATATCTTTATTTTTTTTAAAAAAATTCCAACATCTATTACATTTTATTCCTTTATATTTTTTTATACATATTTTAATTTCTTTTATAGATTTATTTTTTTTATTTTTTTTTATTTTTACTTTAGATGCTATAAAAATAAATTTTATTTCTTTTTTTAAAATTTTAATTTTTTTTTTAATATTTTTATTTACATATATTTTTAAATATGCTTCTAAAGAGTTTTTTATTATTTTTTTTCTTATTAATTTTTCTATTTTTATGTTAACTTTATTTTTTATTAATATTAATGTTTTCCAATCTGATAAACTTAAAATTTCATTTTTTGGAAAATATTTTAATTTATTAAACCAATTTTGTGTAAATATGCAACTGTTATCTTTACTTTTAGTAAATTCCCATATTTCATCTGCAGTAAAAGGTAAAATAGGAGAAATCCATATTACTATAGAATTTAAAATTTTATATAAAGTAGTTTGGCAACTTTTTCTTTCTAAACTTTTTCTAGGAAGAGTATATAATCTATCTTTTACTATGTCTAAGTAAAATGATCCTAATTCTATGCTACAGAATTTTGTAATTATATTTATTATTTTGTGAAATTTATATTTTTCATAACAATGTATTATCTTTTTTTGTATTGTTTTTGTTTTACCAATTATCCATTTATCTATTAGTAAAAGATTTTTGTATTTTATTATTTCTGATTTTTTCTTAAAATCATATAAATTAGATAACATAAATCTTATTGTATTTCTTATTTTTCTATATATATCTATAATATTATTTATAACATTTTTTGATATTACTATTTCTTTTGAATAATCAGTAGAAGATACCCATAGTCTAAGAATATCAGCTCCAAATTTTTTTATTATTTCACTAGGTTTAATAACATTTCCTTTCGATTTTGACATTTTTTTTCCATGTTTGTCTACAACAAATCCATGAGCTATTATATTTTTATATGGAGATATTTTTTTTGTTATAACTGAAATTATTATAGAAGACATAAACCATCCTCTATATTGATCTGATCCTTCTATATACAAATCTGCTTTTGAGTTTTTTTTTAGATTTTTATATACAGAATTTACATCTATAGATCCAGAATCAAACCATACATCTAGTACATCTTTACTTTTAAAAAAAAATTTTCTTTCTTTTTTTAATAAAAATTTTTTTTTATCTACATTGTCCCAATATTCATTTCCAAGTTTATATAAACTTTTGTAAATTTTTTTTATAAAATTTGTTGTATTTCTGTGCATTTTATTAGTTTTTTTTTCTATAAAAATTGTTATTGGCACCCCCCAATATCTTTGTCTTGATATACACCAATCAGGTCTATCTGTTAACATATCTATCATTTTTTTTTTACCCCATTTTGGATACCAATTTACTTTTTTTATCTCTTTTATAATTTTTTTTTTAATATTATTTTTATTAAGATTGATAAACCATTGTGGTCTAGATAGAAAAATTGTTGGATAATTATGTCTCCAACAAAAAGGATATTTGTGTATAATATTTTTTTTGCATATTATTTTATTGTGTTTTTCTAATATCTTTACAACAATTTTATTAGAATCTAAAATAAATTTTTTATTTAATAATTTATGTATTTTTTTTTTATAAAAACCATTTTTTGTTATTAAATTTAATGGTTTTATATTATATTTTTTACTAGCCTCAAAATCTTCTTGTCCGTGATCAGGAGATATATGAACTAATCCTGTTCCCATTTTTAAATTTACATGATTAGACAAAATTATTGGTACATTTTTTTTTATAAATGGATGTGAGCAATTTATAAATTCTAGCTTTTTACCTAAAATTTTTTCCAATATTTTATATTTTGATATTTTAAATTCTTTTAAAATTAATTTTGTAATTTTTTCAGCTATAATTATATTAAATTTTTCTGTTTCTATAAAATTATAATATATATTAGAATTTAAAGATATAGCCTGATTAGATGGTAAAGTCCATGGTGTTGTAGTCCATATTGGAGCATAAATTTTTTTTTTATTTTTTTTAATATTAAAGATTTCACTAACTTTTTTTGTTTCTTTTATTTCAAAAATAACAAAAATTGTTTCACATTTTTCTTTATTATATTTTATTTCTGCATCTGATAGTGAAGATTTACATTTTATACACCAATGTATTGGTTTATATGCTGAATATATATACTTTTTATTTATTATTTTTTTTAGCTTATTTATTACATTTTTTTGATTTTTTAAATTCATAGTTATATATGAATTTTTCCAGTTTGCAAATATTCCTAATCTAATAAATTCTTTTTTTTGTTTTGATATTTGCTTTAAAACATATTTTTTACATTTTCTTTTTAAATCATATTTACATATTTTTTTTTTGTTCTTTTTAATTTTTTCTTCTATTTTTTGCTCTATAGGTAGGCCATGACAATCCCAAGAAGGTGTATAAAAAGTATTAAATCCAGATAGATTTTTAGATTTTATTATTATATCTTTTAATATTTTGTTTAAAGCATGACCTATATGTATGTTTCCATTAGCATATGGTGGCCCATCTTGTAATATGAATTTTTTTTTGTTTATATTGTTTTTTTTTATTATTTTTTGAATATTTATTTTTTTCCATTTTTTTAAAATTTGTGGTTCTTTATTTATTAAATTGGCTTTCATAGAAAATTTTGTTTTTGGTAAATTTAGTGTTTTTTTATAGTTTTTCATATTTATTTAATCTCTTTTATAATTTTTATTTTACTTAAAAATTTTATAATTGTTTTATTGAAATTATATTTTTTTTATAAAATATTTTTTTGTAAAATATAGTTTATGTAAAATTAATAATTTTTATTATTTTATATAATAAAAATAATGTTGTCATATTATAATTTTAAAATTTTTTTTATTGTATTTTTTATTTTATAAGTTACATTCTTAATATATACATTTTATTAATTAAAGTTTTAAATAACAATTATGGCGAATATAAAATCTTCTAAAAAAGATAAAATAAAATCTATTAGTAAAAAGTTAAGAAACAATAGTAAAAAGTCTAGAATAAAAACTTTTTTTAAAAAAGTAAAATATAATGCTGAAGTAAAAAATTTAAAAAAATGTTTATATTATTTTAAAATTTTTCAATCTGTTGTAGACAAATGCGCTGTAAAAAAAATAATACATAAAAATAAAGCAGCAAGATATAAGCATAATTTAGTTAAAGTTATAAAAAATATTAATAACATAAAAAGTTAAAAAAAAGTTTTTTACAAAATTTACAAATTTTATAGGAGGAGTTTAATTGCCTCCTTATTATAAAAGTTAAGGAAGCAATATTTTATATTTTATATTTTCTTAAATTTTCGAAAAATTTTTTTACTCTATAAAAAAATCTAGCATATTTTGGGCTATTTTTATTTTTATTATATATATTTAGACTCTTTCCTAAATTATAAATTATTTTTTTTTGTTCTTCATTTAAATTTACTGGTGTTTCAACAATTACTTTACATATTAAATCTCCTAAATATGAACTATTTACAGTTTTTACTCCTTTTTCTCTTATTCTAAATAATTTTCCATATTGAGTTTCTTTAGGTATTTTTAATTTTATCTTTCCATTTAAAGTAGGAACTTCTACTATACCTCCAATTGCTGCTACAGAAAAATTTATAGGTATTTTACAATACAAATTTGATTTTTTTCTTTTAAAAATAGGATGTTTTTTTATTTTTATTCTTATATATAAATCACCATTTGGAGCATTATTTTTTCCTGCTTCTCCTTCTTCACTTAATTTTATTTTGTCTCCAGTATCTATTCCTTGCGGTATTTTTATAGATAATTTTCTTATAGTGTTTATTCTTCCTTCTCCATTACATTTATAACATGGATCTTTTATATATTTTCCTTTTCCATTACAAGTATAACAAGTTTGTTGAATAGTAAAAAATCCTTTTCTTACGTGTATTTGTCCTTTTCCTTGACATGTATGACATTCATTATTGTTTGAACTTTTTCTATTTCCAGTTCCTTTACAAAAATTACATTTTTTTAATGTAGGTATTTTTATCTCTTTTTTTGTTCCATTTACTACATCTTCTAAATTTATACTTAAATCATATTGTAAATCAGATCCTTTATCAGAATGACCATTTTTTTCATCTCCAAAAATGTCACCAAACACTTCTCCAAAAATATCTCCAAAATCATTTGTATTAGAAAAACTTCCATTAAAACTACTGTTATAATTAGCTTGTTGTTGATCAAAAGCTTCATGACCATATTTATCATATGATGATCTTTTTTCTTCATTTGATAATATTTCATAAGCTTCTTTTATTTCTTTAAACTTTTCTTCATAATTTTTATTTCCTTGATTTCTATCAGGATGATATTTAATAGCTAATCTTTTGTAAGCTTTTTTTATTTCTATATCTGTAGCTGACTGAGATACTCCTAAAATTTTATAATAATCTTTTTTAGACATTCTCCATTTTCCTAAATTTAATATATAAAAATCACGGGTTCAGAAAAATCTGCCCCGTGTAAACTTTTAGAAGTTTAAAAACAAAATATGTTTGTTAAATATTTTTTTTTATTTTTTAGAATTTTTAACTTCTTCAAATTCAGCGTCTACTACTTTTTCTTCTTTTTTTTGTGGACTTTTTTCATCATTTTTTATATTTTGATCTTGTCTATGATTATTTAACTGCATAATTTTATCAGATACACTCATTACTAATTTTATATTTTCTTCTATTTCTCTTTTATTATCTCCTTTTAATGATAAGTCTAATGCTTGCAAAGATTTTTCTATTTTTTCTTTATCTTCTTTAGTTATTTTTTTTGAATGTTCTAATAATTGTTTTTTAGTGCTATGAGAAATTTGATCTCCATGATTTCTAACTATCATTAATTCTTCAAACTTTCTATCATTTTCAGAATTCTTTTCAGCATCATTAATCATTTTTTTAATTTCTTCTTCATTTAATCCAGATGATGCTTTAATAGTTATTTTTTGTTCTTTATTTGTATTTTTGTCTTTGGCGGAAACATGTAATATTCCATCTGCATCTATGTCAAATGTAACTTCTATCTGAGGCATTCCTCTAGGAGCAGGTTGTATTCCATCCAAGTTGAACTGTCCTAATGATTTATTATGTAAAGCTCTCTTTCTTTCTCCTTGAAGAACATGTATTGTAACTGCTGACTGATTATCTTCTGCAGTAGAAAATATTTGACTATGTTTTGTAGGAACAGTAGTATTTTTATTTATTAAAGTTGTCATTACTCCACCCATTGTTTCTATTCCTAATGACAATGGAGTTACATCAAGTAATAAAACATCTTTTACATCTCCTGATAATACTCCACCTTGTACAGCAGCACCTACTGCTACAGCTTCATCTGGATTTATATCTTTTCTAGGATTTTTTCCAAAAAACTCTGCTACTGCTTTTTGTACCATAGGCATTCTAGTTTGACCACCTACTAATATTATATCATTAATATTAGATTTTGATATTTTTGCATCTTTTAAAGCAAGTTCTAGTGGGTGTATAGATCTTTTTATTAGATCTTCTACTAATGATTCCAACTTAGATCTAGTTAATTTTATGTTAAGATGTTTAGGTCCAGATGAATCTGCTGTTATATAAGGTAAATTAATATTAGTTTGATTTATAGTAGAAAGCTCTATTTTAGACTTTTCTGCTGTTTCTTTTAATCTTTGCATAGCTAAAGAATCTTTTCTTAAATCTATTCCTTGTTCTTTTTTAAATTCTTCTACTAAATAGTTTATTATTCTACTATCAAAATCTTCACCTCCTAGATGAGTATCACCATTTGTAGACAATACTTCAAATGTTTTTTCTTTATCTACTTCATCTATCTCTATTATAGAAATGTCAAATGTTCCACCACCTAAATCATATACAGCTATAGTTCTATTTCCTTTATTTTTGTCTAGACCATATGCTAAAGCAGCAGCAGTAGGTTCATTTATTATTCTTTTTACTTCTAACCCTGCTATTTTACCAGCATCTTTAGTTGCTTGTCTTTGGGCATCATTAAAATATGCAGGAACAGTAATTACTGCTTCATTTATTTTTTCTCCAGTATATTCTTCAGCTGTTTTTTTCATTTTTTTTAATATTTCAGCTGAAATTTGAGGAGGAGCTATTTTTTTATTTTTTATTTTTATCCATGCATCTCCATTTTCAGAATTTATTATCTCATAAGGCATAATTTTTATATCTTTTTGAACTTCTTTGTCTGTAAATTTTCTTCCTATTAATCTTTTTATAGCAAATAAAGTGTTTTTTGGATTAGTAATTGCTTGTCTTTTAGCTGGTTGGCCTACTAATACTTCATCTTCTTGAGTGTATGCTATTGTAGACGGAGTAGTTCTATCACCTTCAGAATTTTCTAATACTTTAGTTTTATTACCATCTATTATAGCTACACAAGAATTAGTAGTTCCTAAGTCTATTCCTATAATTTTACTCATTTTTTTTTATCTCTTTTTTATTTTTAATTTATTTAAAATATAAAATGTTTTCTTATAATAATTATCATGGGGTCTTTAATATAGCAATCAAGTATAAATATATTAAAAAAAATTATTTTATATATAATTGTATCAATATTATAAATAATTATTATATAATATTTTTACTATTTAATTTATTAATAAAAATGTTTATTTAGTATTATAAAAATATGAAAGATTATTATTTTCTGATTTGTTTAGCTTCTTCTATAATATTTTGTTTAACAATATTGTTAATAAGTCATTTTTTAGGTAACAGACTAAATTCAAAAAACAAAAATTTACCATTTGAATCAGGAATATATTCTTATGGAAGTGCTAATTCCAGTTTTTTTATACAATTTTATTTAATAGTTTTATTTTTTGTAATTTTTGATACAGAATCTTTATATTTATATACTTGGTCTATTAGTATTAGAGAAACTTCTTGGTTAGGGTTTTTTGAATCTTTGCTTTTTATATTTACTTTATCTATTAGTTTTTTTTACATAATTAAATTAGATATATTTAATTTTAACAAAAAATATTAAATATTTTTATTTTACATTAAATAATTTTAATAGGATAAATATGAAATATACATTTACAAAAATTGATAATAAAAATTTTAAAGAAAAAAATAAAAAGTTTTCTGAAAAAAATAATTTAAAAAATATATTTTTTGGAAATTTAAAGAAAATTTTTACTAATGTAGTAAATTGGGGAAGAAAAAATTCTATATGGCCTTATAATTTTGGATTATCTTGTTGTTATGTAGAAATGGCTACTAGTTTTACTTCATTTCATGATATTTCTAGATTTGGTTCAGAAGTTATTAGAACATCTCCTAGACAATCTGATCTAATGGTAATATCTGGAACTCCTTTTATAAAAATGGCTCCAATAATAAAATTGTTATATGATCAAATGTTAGAACCTAAATGGGTTATTTCTATGGGAGCATGTGCTAATTCTGGAGGTATGTATGATATATATTCAGTTGTTCAGGGAGTAGATAAAATAATACCAGTAGATGTATATATTCCAGGTTGTCCTCCTAGACCTGAAGCTTATATTCATGCTTTGAGATTGTTACAAAATTCTATATGTAAAGAAAAAAGACCTTTATCATGGATTATAGATGAAAAAAATAAATTTAATAAACCTGATATGAAATCAGAAAAATTTTTAAGAAAGAAAAATAGAAAAATAAACATAAAATATAAAAATCAAGAAAAAATTTAAGAAATTTAAGAAAAAGATGAAAAAAAAAATAGAAAATTTAAAAAAAAATAATAAATGTATTTTTTATGATTATAATACTATAAAAAAAGTAATTAAAACTTTTGATAATAATGTACTTTATATACAAAACACTAAAATTGGATGTGATGTAATATGGATTAATAAAAATATATTAAAAGATATTTTATTGTTTTTAAAAAATATTAAAAAACCATATATTTTTTTATATGATCTTCATGGTGTTGATGAAAGAACTAGAAATAATAAAAAAAATCTTCCAAAATCAGAATTTTCAGTGTTTTATCATATTATGTCTATAGAGAGAAATAAAGATATTTTAATTAAGGTTCCTCTAAGAATAAATGATATGAAAGTAAATAGCATTACTGATATATTTAAAAATGCAAATTGGTATGAATGTGAAACTTGGGAAATGTTTGGAATAAAATTTTTAGGTCATCCATTTTTAAGAAGAATAATAATGCCTAAAAATTGGATTGGATATCCTTTAAGAAAAGATTATTTAGCTAGAGCTACAGAAAGAGAAGAATATAATTTAACAGAAGATTTAGAAAATTTAGAAATGGAATCTTTAAGGTTTGATCCAAAAGAATGGGGCATTAATATTAGTAGTAAAAATTCTAATTTTATGTTTTTAAATGTGGGACCTAACCATCCGTCAGTTCATGGTGTTTTTAGAGTTATACTTCAATTACATGGTGAAAAAATAATAAATTGTGTTCCAGAAATAGGATTTCACCATAGAGGCGCTGAAAAAATGGCAGAGCGTCAATCTTGGCATAATTATATACCATATACTGATAGAATAGAATATTTAGGAGGTTGTATAAATGAAATGCCTTATATTTTATCTATAGAAAAATTAGCTAACATAGTCGTTTCTGATAGAGTTAAAGTTATAAGAGTAATGCTATCGGAATTGTTTAGAATAAATAGTCATTTATTATATATAGCTACTTTTATACAAGATTTAGGAGCTATGACTCCAATTTTTTTAATGTTTACTGATCGTCAGAAAATTTATGATGTTATAGAATCTATTACTGGATTTAGAATGCATCCTGCATGGTTTAGAATAGGAGGGCTAGCTCATGATTTACCAAAAGGTTGGAACAAATTATTAAAAAGTTGTTTAAGTTGGATTAGATCTAGAATAAATAAATATTATTATACTTCTTTAAGTAACAGTATATTTATAAGTAGATCTAAAAATATAGCTATATATGATAAAGACTCTGCTTTATCATGGGGCGTTACAGGTGCAGGTCTAAGAGCTACTGGAATAAACTTTGATGTAAGAAAGTCTAGACCTTATTCAGGATATGAAAACTTTGATTTCAAAATACCTCTAGGAGAAGATAAAAGTGATTGTTATACTAGGGTAATGTTAAAGTTTGAAGAAATTTTTCAAAGTTTACATATTTTAGAGCAATGCATGAATAATATGCCGGAAGGACCATTCAAATCAGAACATCCATTAACTACTCCTCCTCCAAAAGAATTAGTATTAAATGATATTGAAAATATGATATCTCATTTTTTACAAGTTTCATGGGGAACTATTATTCCAGCAAATGAATCTTTTCAAATGGTAGAAGGTACTAAAGGAATAAATAGTTATTATATAATTAGTGATGGTCAAAACATGAGTTACAGAACAAGAATAAGAACTCCTAGTTTTCCTCATATACAACAAATTCCTTCAGTAATAAATGGGCACAGTATTTCAGATTTAATTTCATATTTAGGTAGTATAGATTTTGTAATGTCAGATGTAGATAGATAATTAATTATTTTAAAATTTTAATATATTTTAATAAAAATGTGAAAATTATGCTAAATAAAGTAGAAAAAAAATTTGTTATAGAAGAATTAAAAAAATATAAGAATCCTGAAGCTTCTGTTGTAGAATCTTTAAAATTTGTTCAAAAAAGATTGAGATGGATATCTTTAGATGTTATGAATGAAATTTCAAGAATTATTTCTGTACCTGTATCAAAAATAGAAAGTATAGCTACTTTTTATAATCACATATTTAGAAAACCAGTAGGAAAAAATATAGTAAAATATTGCGATGGAGTAGTTTGTTATATAAATGGATATAAAAAAATAAAAAATGTAATTTCTAAACATTTAAAAATTAAACCTGGACAAACTACTAAAGATAATAAGTTTACTTTAATACCAATTTGTTGTCTAGGTAATTGTAATAATAGCCCTACTATAATGATAAATGAAAATTTATTTTCTAATGTAAACATTACATCTTCTATAGACATTTTGGAGAGAATAAAATGAATAATTACTTTCATAAAAATGAAGAAACTCATCCTCTTACATGGAGAATAAATAATTATAAAGAGTCTGTTTCTATTGGCGAATATGAAAATAAAAGAGGTTATTTAGCGTTAAAATTTGCTCTTAAAAATCTTTCTCCAAATGAAGTTATTTCTATTGTAAAAGATTCCAAATTAAAAGGAAGAGGAGGGGGAGGTTTTTTAACAGGAGAAAAATGGAATTTAATTCCTAAAAAAAAAAATAGTTGTGAAGATATATATTTGTTATGCAATGCTGATGAAATGGAGCCTGGTACATATAAAGATAGATTTTTAATGGAAAGATTACCTCATTTGTTATTAGAAGGTATAATATTAAGTGCATATGCTATTCAAGCATCTTTTAGTTATATATTTCTAAGAGAAGAATATTATTTGTCAAAAACTTTACTAGAAAAATCTATATTAGAAGCAAAAAAAAAAAAATATATAGGAAAAAATATATTAAATAGTGGATTTAATTTAGAAATTTTTATACATACTGGAGCTGGAAGATATATATGTGGAGAAGAAACAGCATTAATAAATTCTTTAGAAGGGAAAAGACCTAATCCTAGAACTAAACCTCCATTTCCATCACAATCAGGATTGTGGAATAAACCTACTTGTGTAAACAATGTAGAAACTTTATCTAATATTCCAGCAATAATACTTAATGGATCTAAATGGTACAAAAATATTTCAAAGAATGATGATACAGGAACTAAATTAATGGGCTTTTCGGGAAAAGTTAAAAAACCTGGTATTTGGGAACTTCCTTTTGGAATAAAAGCTAGAGAAATATTAGAAGATTATGCCGGAGGAATGAAAGATGGTTACTATTTAAAAGCTTGGCTTCCTGGAGGATCTGGAACTGGAATTCTTACTGAATCTTATCTGGATATATCAATGGATTTTAAAAGCGTTTATTTAGCAGGAAGTAGGTTAGGAACTGGAATTTCTATAGCTATAGATAATGAAATTAACATAGTTTCTTTATTATTTAATATAGAAACTTTTTTTGCTAGAGAGTCATGTGGCTGGTGTACCCCGTGTAGAGAAGGATTGCCTTGGTCATTAAAAATACTACAAGATTTGAAAAATAAAATTGGAAAACCTGGTGATATTGAAATGTTAGAAAAAATATGTAAAAATTTAGATGTAGGAAAAACTTTTTGTGCTTTTGCTCCTGGAGCTGTAAGCCCTTTATATAATGCTATTAAATACTTTAGAGAAGAGTTTGAGAATGGAATAGATTTTAACGGGCCTAACATAAAAAACAAAATTTTTGGAATTCAATCAAATAATTTAAATAGTATATAAATTTAATTTTAGTAATTTTTTTGGATATAAAATATTATGGTCACAATGTTAATAGATGAAAAAAGATATAAAATAGATTTATCAAAAAATGTATTACAAAATTGTCTTGAAAATAATGTTAATATTCCATATTTTTGCTGGCATCCTTCTTTAGGAAGCGTTGGTTCTTGTAGGCAGTGTGCTATAAGTCATAAATTTGTAGATATAAATGGAATTGTTAAGACTAGAATAGTTATGTCATGTATGTTAAATCCTGAAAAAGACATGAAAATTTATGTTAATGATAATGAATCTTATAAATTTAGAAAAAGTATATTAGAATTATTAATGTTACATCATCCTCATGATTGTCCTATATGTCCAGAGGGTGGAAGTTGTCATTTACAAGACGTAACAATGATGTCGGGTCATCATACAAGAAAATATAGATATTCTAAAAGAACATACAAAAATCAATATTTAGGAAAGTTCATATCTCATGAAATGAATAGATGTATTTCGTGTTATAGATGTGTTAGATTTTATAAGGATTATGCAGATGGAAAAGATTTTGATGTATATGGTTTGTCAAATAGTCTTTATTTTGGAAGAGTAGAAGATGGAAATTTAGAAAGTGAACATTCTGGTAACTTAATAGAAATTTGCCCTACAGGAGTTTTTACTGATAAACTTCACAATAAGAATTATAGTAGAAAAATTGATATGAACCATACTCCTAGTGTATGTAATTTCTGTAGCGTAGGATGTAATATTATTATTAGTGAAAGGTTAGGAATTTTTAGAAAAGTGGAAAATAGATATCATGGCAATATAAATGGTCATTTTATTTGTGATTTAGGTAGATTTGGAAATCACTTTATTAACGACAAAAAAATTCCATTGTATCCAATTTTATTAAAGAAAAATAAAAAATTTAAATTGAATAAAAAAGAAGCTATTAACGAAGCTAAAAAGATTTTAAGTAAATCAAAAAAGATATTAGGTATAGGTTCTTATAGATCTAGCATAGAAAATAATTTTTCTTTGTTAAATTTTGTAGGTAAAAAAAATTTTTCTAATGGTATGATTAAGACAGAAAGTAAGTGTAATAATATTATAACAAATTTTTTAAAAAAAAATTGTAGTAATGTTCCTACTCTTAAAGAAGTAGAAAATTATGATTCTATAATAATTATAGGTCAAGATATTACTATTACAGCTCCAAGAATGTCTTTATCAGTAAGACAATCTGTAAAAAATATAGTTAATAAAAAAAAAATTAATTTTAAAAAAATATGTAGTTCTTTAAATATTTCTTATAAAAATAAAATTTTTAGTAAAAATAACAGTTCTATTTTTGTATTGAGTAATGATTCAACTAAATTAGAAGATATTTCTAAAATAAATTATTATAGTGATTATGTTGGTCAAACTAAATTTTTATTTTTTTTAGAGAAGACTATTAGTAAAAAAAAATTTAAAAAGTGTAATTTTTTTATTTCTATAAAAGAAAAAATTTTATATATAGCAAAAATATTAGAATTGTGTGAAAAACCTTTAATAATCTTAAGTTTTCATGACAATGATTTAAATTTAACAAAATCTTGTATAAATTTAATAAGTTCTGTAAAAAAAATTAATTCTAACTTAGGAAGTATTTTTTTAACTTCCGGGCCTAATAGTATAAGTACTTCAATTATGAGTAAAATATCGTTAGATGATATTTTAAAAACAGCATATAGAGAAAGAAATATTTCTATAATTTTAATAGAAAATGATTTATATAGATTGATATCAAAAAATATTATAGAAAAAATTTTAAAAAAAAATAATAAAATAATAGTATTAGATTATATAAACACTAATAGTATGAAAAAATTTACTTTGTCTCTTCCAATTAATAGTTTTTTAGAAAGGACAGGAACTATAGTAAATTATGAAGGAAGAGCTCAGAAGTATTTTAAATTATTTGATAAAAAATATTATAATAAATTATCTATTAGAATGGATGCCTGGAAATGGATAAGTAAGATATATTATAAAATAAAAAAAAAAAAATCTAGATGTAACAATTTGAATAATATAATAAATTTATGTATAAAAGACATTCCTGATTTTGAAGGAATTCAAAATACTTCTCCTAGATATAATTTTAAAATATCTGGTCAAAAAATACCTAGATATACTAATAGGGCAAGTGGTAGAACAATATTAAGAAATAGTAAAGAAGATTTTAAAAAAGATATTATATATGATTCAGATACTATGTTTTCTACATCTATGGAAGGATATAAGAATTTTAACAATAAAATAAGTCATATTCCATTTGTATGGAATCCTGGAATAAATTCACCTCAAGCATGGAATAACATTCCTAAAAAAAATTTTTTTTCTGGGAAGAAAATATTTAGAACAACTAAAAAAATAAGTATTAAACCAAACAAAATATTTTTTTATGAAAATTTTAATAAAAATGAATTTGTTGTTACAAGATATAATTCATTGTTCGAAAATGAGGAAATTTCACAACTTCATAATGTTTTAGATAAAAAAAATGATTTAATTCCTGGTTTTATAAGCTTTAAATATAAAAATTTCTCGAAGTTTAAAAAAAATAGTATATTATTATTTAGATTCAATTCTAAAAATTTTAAAATTATGTTATATTTTTCAAAATTTTTAAAATATGGATATATTTCTTTACCAATAGGATTATATAAAATTCCATTATTTTTAAATGGTTGTAAAATAAAAAAATTTAAAATAATATAAATTTATTAATTAAGAAACAAAAATATTATGAATATTTTATTAAATTTTATAAGTACTTTTTTTTTAATTATTTTAGTAACTATATTAGGGGCTTTTTTAAGTATTTTTGAAAGAAAAATTTTAGCTATATTACAAAATAGATGTGGTCCTAATAGAGTTGGTTGGTTTGGTAGCATGCAAATTTTTGCAGATGTTATAAAAATATTTTTTAAAGAGGACTGGATACCTCCATTTAGTAAAAAATTTATATTTTTTATATCTCCAGTTATATCTTTTTGCATATCATTATTTATGTTTTTTATAATTCCTTTTTATAATAAATGTAATATACTTAATATAAATAATATAGGTGTGTTATTTTTCTTAATGCTAGCAAGTTTATCAATATATTCTATAATATTATCTGGATTATCTAGTAATAACAAATATTCTTTACTAGGATCTATAAGGGCTATATCTCAAACTATAACTTATGAGATTTTTTTGGGAATATCTTTAATGTCTATAATTATAAAATCTAATTCTTATAATATTAATGACATTATAATAAGTCAAAAACATATGTGGAATGTTATTCCACAATTTTTAAATTTTTTAGTTTTTTTAATAGCTAGTTTAGCTGTATGTCATAGACATCCATTTGACCAGCCGGAATCTGAACAAGAGATATCTGATGGGTATCATATAGAATATTCTGGAATGAAATTTGGAATGTTTTTTATATCTCAATATATATCAATTTTTTCTGTTTCAGCATTTATTTCGTGTATTTTTTTTGGAGGTTATTTAGGTATTAATAATTTTCCTATAGCTTGTTTGATTTTAAAAACTTTAATTTTAGTGTTTTTATTTATTTTAATTAGAGCGTCTATTCCTAGACCTCGTTATGATAAAATAATTTCTTTTGGGTGGAAATTTTGTTTTCCTATTTCTTTATTAAATTTATTTAGTACTGCATTTTTTGTTTTAATATATAATTAAAAGGAAAACTTATGTTATTTTTAAAAAATATTTTATGCAATTTTTTCTCTCAAGTTAGAAGTATTTTTTTTGTTTTTATAAATATTTTTAATAAAAGAGAAACTGTAATGTATCCAGAAGAAAAAACAAAATTGTTTCCTAGATATAGAGGAAGAATAGTTTTAACACAAGATGAGAATGGAAATGATAGATGTGTAGCATGTAATCTATGTGCTTCAGTTTGTCCATCTAGTTGTATAATTTTGCAACAAGACAAGGATAATAATGGAAGAAGTTATCCAAAATTTTTTAAAATAGATTTTTCTAGATGTATTTTTTGTGGTTTATGTGAAGAAGCTTGTCCTACTGCAGCAATACAACTTTTACCAGATTTTGAATTGTCTGATTATAGAAGACAAGATTTAATATATGAGAAAGAAGATTTAATAATTTCTAACCAAGGAAAATATTTAGATTATGACTTTTATTCAGTATCTGGTGTTAAATTAAAAAATAAAAATTTATGTAAAAATAGTAAGCATGTCAACAATGTAGATACAAAAAAAATATTACCTTAATAAATTAGGAATTTTAATATGCAATTTATATTTTTTTTATCTAGTTTTATTTCATTAGTTTCTATATTTTTTATAATTTTTGGAAATAACTTATTATATTCTATATTATTTCTAATAATTTCATTTTTATCTACTTCTGTAATATTTTTTTTATTAGGATCATGTTTAGCTGGATTTTTTCAAGTTGTTATTTATTCTGGAGCAATTTTATTATTATTTGTATTTTTTATTATGACAATTGATAATAAAAGTAATATTTTTGTAACTGAAATTTGTATGAAAAAAATTTTAAAAATATTTTTTTTATTTTTAATTTCTAGTATTTTTTTCATTGAGGTAATATATATATTTAATAATTGTTTTGACAATACAAAATTATTATCTAAATTAATTAATGTTAAAAATGTTGGAAAGACTTTATTCTCAGACTATTTTTTTTTAATTGAATTGTCTTCTATGTTGTTATTAGAATCATTAATTGTGTCGTTTTATATTAATAAAGATTATAAGAAGTTTTAATAATATATTTTTTTTGATATAAGGAATATTTTTTTATGATATCCATATTTTATTGCTTTGTTTTATCTGCATTGATATTTTCGTTAGGAGTTTTTATTTTTTTTTTGAAAAATAATATTTTTTTTATGTTATTAGGATTAGAAGTAATGTTAAATGGATGTTTGTTGCTTTTTATAACATCTGGAAATTATTGGAATAACGAAAACGGGCAAATAATTTATATATTTATAATAACTGCATCAGCCGCAGAAGTTTGTGTTAGTTTATCGTTGTTATTTAAATTTTATAAAATTAATAATACATTAAATATAAATTTATTAAGTGAGTTAAAAAAATGAGTATTATTCTTTTCACAATTTTATTTCCTTTAATAGGTTTTTTTTTGTTAAACTTTTTTAAAAATTTTTTTAGTAAAAAAATTTTGTTTTTTATAGGATTTTTTACATTATTAATATCATTTTTAACCAGTTTATTAAGTTTTTATTTTTTTTATAAATTAAAAAAACAGTTTTTTGTATTTAATATATGGAACTTGATATCAATAGAAAATTTTGAATTTAATATTAGTTTTTTATTAGATGAACTATCATTATCTATGTTAATCATGATTACTAGTATAGGTATTTTGATATATTCTTTTTCTTATTGGTATATGTATTTGGAAAAAGAAGTAATAAAATTTTTTTCTTATATTAATTTGTTTATATTCAGTATGTTAATTTTAGTTTTGTCTGATAATTTTTTATTGATTTATTTTGGATGGGAAAGTGTAGGAATTTGTTCTTATTTATTAGTTAGTTTTTATAACAATAATATTAAAAGTATTTTTTATTCTATGAAATCTTTTTTAATATCTAAAATAAGTGATATATTTTTTTTAATATCTATATTTCTGATATATTATTGTTTTAATACTTTTAATATACATAAAATATCAAGTTTATTAATTTCATCAGAGTCGAATGAAAAATTATATTTAATAAAATTAATTTCTATATTTTTATTGTTGTCAGCTATTTCAAAATCAGCCCAGTTTCCTTTTCATACCTGGTTACCTTGTGCTATGGTAGGGCCTACACCTGCTTCAGCACTAATACATTCGGCTACTATGGTAACTTCTGGAATATATTTAATATCTAGATCTAAAGATATTTTTTTAATAAACAATGAAATTTTTTATTTAATATGTTGTGTAAGCTCCTTCTCTATTATTTTAGGTAGTATATCATCTATTTTCAGTAAAGATATAAAGAAAATATTAGCATATTCTACAATTAGTCAAATAGGATATATGTTTTTGTCAATAGGAATAAAATCTTGGTCTTGTGCAATTTTTCATTTAATAAGTCACGCTATTTTTAAATCTTTAATATTTATTTCTACTTGTTATATAATTCTATATAATAAAAATGAACAAAACATATTCAAAATGAGTTTTGTGAAAAAAAAAAATCCTTTAGTGTATTTTTCTTTTTTAATAGGATTAATGTCTTTAATGTCATTTCCAATAATAAGTTTAGGTTTTTATAGTAAAGGAGAAATTTTATTTAAAATATTTGAATCAAAAAATTACTTATTTTTTTTAATAGCAGCACTTGGTTCAGTTCTTACTACTATTTATGTATTTAGATTAATATTAAACATATTATTTTTAAAAAAAAAATATTTTAAAAAAAAATTATATGAAAATTTTTTTCATGATATTCCTATTATAATTTTAATGATGTGTTCTACTTTCTTAGGGATATTTATAGTTCCTGATTTATCCAATTTTTTTTCTGATTATTTAAAAAAAAATAATTTATATATCTTATTAGAATGTTTATTTAGTTTTATAATAATTTTTACATCTTATTTATATTATTTAATAATAAAGAACAAATTATTTTTAGAAAATTTATATTTTTTTAATTATTCATATATTTGTTTAAAGAAAATTTTTAAACAAGATTTATATTTTAAAAATTTTTATTCTAACTTAGAAAGTTTATATAATTTTTTTGCTTATATTTTTTATAAAGACATTTTTAAATATTTAATTAACTCTGTTATATATATTATAAAAAAAATTAATAAATTTATTATAAAATTACATTGTGGTAATTTAAAAATATATATATTAACATTTTTTTTAGTCTCTATTTTTGTATATACAATTGTAATATTTATATAAATTTTTTGTTTATTTTTTATTTAATTTTTATTTTTAATTTATTAATAGTTTTAAATTTTTTTTAAAAAATTTATTATTATTTTTTTATAAGGTAAAAAATATGATTCCTTTTCTTATTGTTATTCCATTTTTTGGTGGAATAATTTCGTGGTTTTCTCAAAAATATAGTGATAAGTTACCAAGGTGTGTAGCTTTAATTTCTATTATATTAATGTTTTTAATAAATTTGATAATGTTTTTAAATAATTTTTTTGAAAAATTATTTTTTTCCTATAAAATTTTTTTTAATAATAATTTTTCTATAGTGTGTATAAAGAATCTAGGAATTAACTTTAGTTTATATTGTGATAGGTTTTCTTTATATATGATTTTTATTACAATTTTATTAGGTCTACTTTCTATAACATTTTCTTACAATAAAAGTTATAAAAATCCTGGTATGTTTTATTTAAATATATTATTTTTAATTTCTAGTATAATAGGATCTTTTTTATCTACGGATTTATTTTTTTTCTTTTTGTTCTTAGAAATAATGATTTTTCCTGTTTGTTTTTTAAATTTTTTTTGGGGAAATAATAAAAATTCAAAAAAAAATAATTTTGACTATATAAAAAATTTTTTTTTGCATAGTCAAGTATCTTCTATAATTTTATTATTTTCTATTTTGTTGTTAGTAAATTATTATCATAGTATAAACGGAATATGGACATTTAATTTTGATATTTTAAAAACAGTTTTTGTACACAAAAATTTTTTAGAAAATTTAATTTTATATGGATTTTTATTTTCTTTTATTATAAAACTTCCTTCTGTTCCTTTTCATACCTGGTTTCCAAATATGATTATGTATTCTCCAAAAGGAAATTGTGTAGATTTAATAGGTTTTTTATCTAAAGTTGGAGTATATGGATTATTAAGATTTTTTATTCCTATATCTGGAAATATATTATATAAAATACAAGTTTTTATGATTTTTTTAGGTATTATAAACGTTTTTTACGGAGCTTTTATGGCTAGCATAAAAAATAATTTAAAACATATTTTATCATATATAAATATTTCTCATATCGGAATAATTATGTTATCTATTTTTAATTTAAACAATTTATCTTATGAGGGGTTATTATTATATATTATTTCTAGTACTATTTCTTCTTCTGCTATTTTTGCATTGTCTAATAAAATATATGAAAAGTTTAATACATATGATTTAAGAAAAATGGGGGGATTGTGGAAAGAATTAAATTTTGTTCCAAATTTTTTTTTATTCTTTACTTTGTCTAATTTTGGTCTTCCTGGTACTGGAAATTTTATAGGTGAAATATTAATTTTTATAGGTTTTTTTTTATTATATCCTAAAATATCTGCATTTTTTACAATAAGCATTATATTTTTTGTATTTTGTTCTTTAAAAATGTTTCATAGAATTTTTTATGGAAATTTAAAAAATTACTCAAAAAATTTTGATTTAAACTTTATAGAAACATTATTAATATTATTTTTTATGTTTTTATTAATATTAATAGGATTGTTTCCAAATTTTATATTTTATAAATTTAATTTTTTAGATATTTTTTTAGTCAATTGTTCTTAAATTTATTAGAAATAAGGAATTTTTTATATGTTGTATATATTTAAAAAATATATGGAATTATTTCCATTTATAATAATAATGTTTAGCATTTCCTTTGGAATGTTTTTGATTATATTTAAAAGAAACAATTTAGCTATGTTGTTAAATTCTGTTTTAGGGATTTTATCTACAATTTTTTATTTATTGTTTTTTAAAGATAAACTTTTATTTAAAAATAACTTTTTTTTTCATTTTGACAAGTTTTCTGTTTTTTTTTCTTTATTAATATTATTTACTATATTAATAACTTCTATATTTGTATATTTTTATTTAGATGAAAAAAAATTATATATAGAAGAGTATTATATATTATTATTGTTGTTTTTATTAGGTAGTATTTCTTTAAGTTTTTCAAAGCACATTTCTGTATTTTTTATAAGTATCGAAATAATCACATTATCTACTGTTGCTTTAATATATTTTTTTAATAATCATAAAAATACTGTAGAAGCTTCTTTAAAATATATGATCTTTTCAAGTTTTAGCTCAGCTTTTATATTATTTGGTTTTGGAATTATTTACTTTATTACTGGTAAGTTAGAATATGAAAATTTATATTTAATTATAAATCAATTAGAGATTTATAAAAAAATTTCAATTTTTATAGGAATATCAATAATATTATTAAGTGTTTTTTTTAAAATGTCATTATTTCCTTTTCATTTTATTTTTCCAGATATTTATCAAGTTTCTACTCCTTTATATTTAATTTGTTTTTCTACTGTAAATAAACTTTCTTTTTTTAGTTTTTTAATTTATCTTTTTTCTTCTACATCAATATTAAACACAAATTTTTTTTATAATTTAGTTCAAATATTTTCCTTATTATCAATTTTTTTTGGAAATTTATTAGCTTTATTTCAGAAAAATGTTAACAGATTATTAGGATACACTTCTATAAGTCAAATAGGATGTTTAATGATTACAGTTTTAAGTCTAAATAGATTTACATTTTCTTTAGAAAACATGTTTTTTTATTTTTTAAATTATGTAATTTGCAATATATGTTTGTTTGGGGCAATGACAATATTAAAAAAAGGTTATATTTATAGAGAAATAGATAATAAATTTTTTAAAAAAAATATTTTTTCTAATATGTTTTATACATATCCTTTATTATCTATTTCTTTATTCATAGTATTTTTTTCTTTATCTGGAATGCCTCTTACTATTGGTTTTATAAATAAAATTTACATACTATCTTATTCAATATATAATAATTTTTGGATATTAACATTAAGTATAATAATTAGTAGTATATTTGGAACATATATATACTTTAAAATAATTATTAGTTTTTATAATGAAATAAGTGATGTGAAAATGAATAGAGTAAGATTTTCTTTCATTGAAAATATTTTAGAATTTTTTATTTTTATTTTTTCGATCACTTTAATATTATATAATTTCTTTTTATTTTATAGATTATTTTTTGAAAAATTTTTTAATAAAATATTATTTTATTAAAATTTTATAAAAAATATTTTTAATATTTTTTTTAATATAATTTTATATAATAAATTAGTAGAATATATACTTTTTAAAAGACAAAGAAAAAATACTTTGTCTTTATTATTTTTTTATAAAAATTTTATTTTAATAATTATATTTTTTTTAGAACATTCTTATATTAAGAACATTTCAGAAATAGATTTTTCTTTATTTATTCTTTCTATAGCTTCAGATAACATTTTTGATAGTTTTATAGTTCTAACTTTTTTTATATTTTTTATTTTTTTACACAGAGGGATTGTATCACAAACTATTATTTCATCTATATAAGATTTTTTTATATTATTAGCTGCATTTCCTGAAAATACTGGATGTGTAGAATAAGAGAAAATTTTTTTAGCTCCATGTTTTTTTAGCATTTTTGCTGAGTTACAAAGAGTTCCAGCTGTATCTATTATATCATCTATTAGTATACAATTTCTTTTTTTTACGTCTCCTATTATATTCATAACTTGAGATTCATTTTTTTTAGATCTTCTTTTGTCTATTATAGCAATATCTGTATAATTTAATAATTCTGCAACTGATCTAGTTCTAACTATACCACCAATATCTGGGGATACTAAAACTGGATTTTTTATATTTATTTTTGATATGTCTTTTGCTATCACTGGGCTAGTAAAAACATTATCTATAGGAATATCAAAAAAACCTTGTATTTGTTCAGAATGTAAATCCACTGTAAGAACTCTATTAACTCCTACATTAGATAAAAAATTAGCTATTACTTTAGCTGTAATAGGAACTCTATAAGATTTTATTCTTCTGTCTTGTCTTGCATATCCAAAATATGGTATTACAGCTGTAATTCTTCTAGCTGATGCTCTTTTTAAAGCATCTATTATTATTACTAATTCCATTAAATTTTCATTTACTGGGTAACATGTTGACTGAATTATAAATACATCATGACCTCTTACATTTTCTTTTATATTTACGCTTATTTCGCCATCACTAAATTTTGTTACTTCAGCTACACCGATACTCTTATTTAAAAATTTTGCTATATCTTTAGATAATTTTTTTGTTGCATTTCCAGAAAATATTTTCATTTTTTTAAAAGTTCTCCTATTATAAAATTTTTATAATATTTTTTAAAAAACATTTTTGCGAAAAAATAATTATATTTAGTTTTTTTGAAATATTTATTTTTTTAAGTTAGGATGTTTATTTGATTTAATGTTTTATATTGTAAAAAAATATTATTTTTATAATATAAAATTATTATTATAACTAAAATTAGTTTTTAATTTTTTGTAATTTTTATATAGAATATAATATATTATATCAGGTAATTTTATTAAAATTTTTAATAATACAATTTATTTAAGTTAAATATGTTATGTATTTTTTTTGTATTAAAATATTTGTTTTAAAAATTTATTTTATGAGTAAAAATTTATGAAAAAATTTATTTTTAAAAAATTATATATATTTAAAAATAGAATTAAAAAAATAGAAAATATGTTTTGTAACATAAGTTATAAAAATGATCAAAAAAAATTTAATAATTTAACAAAAGAATATAATAAACTAAAAAATATAGTTAATATGTTTAATAATTGGATAAATAATTATAATAAAATTAAACAATGCATATATTTAATAAAAAATAATGAATTATGTGAATTAGCTAAAGAAGAATCTAAATTTTTGAAAATTAAAAATAATGTTTTAGAAAAAAAAATATATAAATTTTTTATAAAAAATGATGATCATAAAACTAAAAGTTGTTTTATTGAAATAAGATCAGCAGCAGGAGGAGATGAAGCTTCTATATTTGCTGGAGATTTATTTAGAATGTACACTAAATATGCTGAAATGAAAAATTGGAAAATTAAAATAATGAATTTAAATAATGGAGATAGAGGGGGGTTTAAAGAAGTCATTATAAGAGTATTAGGAAAAAATGTTTTGACAAAATTAAAATTTGAATCAGGTTGTCATAGAGTACAAAGAATACCTAAGACTGAAAGTCAAGGAAGAACTCATACTTCTACTTGTACTGTAGCTATTATACCTGAGATAAAAAGTATTAAGGAATTTATAATAAAAAGTTCTGATTTAAAAATAGATACTTTTAAATCTTCTGGGGCTGGCGGGCAACATGTAAATACTACCGACTCTGCTATTAGAATTACTCATATACCAACTGGTAATGTTGTAGAATGTCAAAATGAAAGATCTCAACATAAAAATAAATCTAGAGCTATGAAAGTATTGTATTCTAGAATAAAAAATCAAGAAGAAAAAAAAATTAAAGAAAAAAATTCTAGTATTAGAAAAAATTTATTAGGAAGTGGTGATAGATCTGATAGAAATAGAACATACAATTTTTCTCAAAACAGAATTACTGATCATAGAATAAATTTAAGTTTATATTGTTTAGATAAAATATTAGATGGAAATTTAGATTTAATAATAAATCCTATAATTAGCAAATTTGAAGCTAATAAATTTTTAAAATTGAAATAATAATTAAAAAAATTTTTTTAAATATAATTTTAAATATTTTATTAATATTATTAATAATTTAATTTTTTTATTACATTTAATGTTTTCATACAATTTTTTATGTTTAACTTGTTTAAATAGTTTATTTATCTAATTTTTTATAAATAAAATATTATTTTTTTTTATTATTTTTATTTAAAAAATTATGAAGATTAAAAATCGTAGTTTATATATTTCTTAAAACATATATAATAAAATATATTAAATTTTAAAATATTTTAAATATTGTATAAAAATTATTTATATAATTTTAATTATTTAATATTTTTTTAATAAATTTTTTTTTAATTATAAAATATACTATTAACATAATAAAAAATTTTTAATAATATATAAAAATTTTGGATATTTTGCATTATGAAAGATTTAATCTTAGTTTTAAATTGTGGTAGTTCTTCAATAAAATTTTCTATTATAAATACTTTAAATAATGTTGTATATTTAAATGGTGAAGCAAATTGTTTAAATCTACATAATTCTACAATAAAATGGTTTATAAAAAGAAAAGAGCATAATTTTAATGACAAAAATTTTATGTCTCATAATTATGCTATAAATTATATATGCAAAAGAATTTTGTTAAAAGATAATTATAAACTTTTTTCTAAAGTAATTGGAATAGGTCATAGAGTAGTTAATGGAGGAATTTTATTTAAAAAGTCTGTTTTAATAAATAAAAATGTTATAAAAAAAATAAAAAAATGTTTGTATTTAGCGCCTACTCATAATCCATTGAATTTATTAGGAATAAATACATTTATAGACATATTTCCTAATCTTAAAAATAATAATGTAGCTGTTTTTGATACTAGCTTTCACAATATGTTGCCAAAAATATCTTATTTATATGCAATACCAACAAAATTTTATTATAAATATAATATTAGAAAATATGGAGCTCATGGAATTAGTTGCTCTTATATATTAAAAAAAACTTCTAATATATTAAAAAAAGAAGTAAAAGATTTGAATGTAATAATTTGTCATTTAGGAAACGGTTCTTCTGTATCTGTAATAAAAAACGGAGTATGTATAGATACTTCAATGGGTTTTACTCCTGTTTCTGGATTGATAATGGGTACTAGATCAGGAGATATAGATCCCTCTATAATTTTTTATATGTATGAAAAGTTGAATATTAGTATTAATGAAATAAAAGACATTTTAAATAATAAATCAGGAATTTTGGGTTTAAATAATAAAAGTAGTGATTTTAGATATTCTGAAAAAAGATATAATAATTCTAATGTTGATAAATTTTCTATAAAAATGTTTTGTTATAGATTAGCTAAATATATTAGCTCATATTTTTTTTTAGTAAAAAACAATCTTAATGCTTTAATTTTTACTGGAGGAATAGGAACTAATTCTTCGTTAGCAAGAAAAATTACTATTAATTATTTAAATACTTTAAATTTTTACTTAGATAAAAAAAAAAATCAAAAGGAATGTAAAGATTTCAATTTTATAAATAAAAAAAATACTTTTCCAATAATAGTGATTTCTACTAATGAAGAAATAGTAATTGCTGAAGATACTTTTAATCTAATAAAATAAATTTTAATTTTATAATATTTAATAAGGTGATTTAAAACTATAGGTGTGTCTGTGTTTAATTCAACAATTTTAATTCCAATAGGAAAAAATATTAATTTAATTACAATATCATTAAATTTAATAAATTTAATTAAAAGTAAAAATTTTAATGTTATTTTTTTCAAACTTATGCTTGAAAATGTAGAAAATAAATTTTTTGATAAAAATATGCGATTTATTTTTAAAGAAAAAATTGCTGATTTTGTAAAACCCTTTTTTATAAAAAATGTTATTTCTTTAGAAAATAAAGAAACATATAACTTTTTTTTAGATAAAGCTATAGAAAAATATTATTCTATAAAGAATAAAAAAAAAATAATTTTAATAGAGGGTATTAATACTAAATACAATAATTATATAGAAAGGAAATTTAATATAGATTTTGCTAAAAGTACTAATTCTAAAATTATATTTGTTAGTAATTATAATACATTTTTTAAAAAATATGGTTTCAAAATTATGAAGAATATTTTTTTAAAAAATTTTTTTTATTGTAATAATATAATATTGGGATTTATGCTCAATAAATATGAAAAAAAAATATGTACAAAAAATTTTTTTAAAACTAAGTTATATAAATGTAATAACATAAATAAAAATAAAGAATTTTATGAAAAAGTATTAAAAAAATATAGATTTAAAAAAACATTAAATTTGTTAAACTCAATAATTTGGAATTTTAAGGTTAAAAAAATTTGTGTTTCTTATTTATGTAAAATACTTAAAATTAAATATTTATATTACAAAAAAACTTTTTTTAAAAAAGTAAAATTTTTTACTTTTGATGATATAAATATAAATTGTAGTAAAAATTTTTATAAATATCATTTGTGTATAATAGATACTGATAATAAGAAAAATTTAAATAATTTTTTATATATTTTGAATAAAAATTATAATATAGGATCTATTTTGCTTTTAACAAATAATAACAATATAAGAAAATTTATAAAAATATTTATAAAATCTTATAAAAATAAGATACCTATATTTTTTACAAAAAATAATTTTTTTTACTTACATAGTATATTAAAAAGTTATAATATTAATTATTTAAAAAAAAAATATAATAATTATAATTTTATAAAAGAAAATATTTTTTTAAACAATTATAATGAAATAATTAAAAAAATTCTTTTTAAGAACGAAAAAACTTTTTTTACTTCGTATTACTTTAAGTATTACTTAAAAGAAAAAGCTAAAAAATTAAATAATATTATTATATTTCCTGAAGGATATGAAATTAGAATATTAAAAGCTGTTTCTTTTTGTGCAAAAGAAAAAATTGCGAAATGTATTTTATTAGGAAATAAAAAAAAAATAAATTATATATCAAATATTAATAATATATTTATAGATAAAAATGTAAAAATTATAGATCCAAAAACTATAAGAAAAAATTATATAAAATTATTTATAAAAAGTAGACTTCCAAAAATTTTAGATAAAAATTTAGCTACAAAATTTTTAAAAGATAATTGTGTGTTAGCAACTTTAATGTTAAAAAATGATGAAGCAAATTGTTTAATATCAGGATCTATAAATACTACTGCAAATACTATTAGACCAGCTTTACAAATTATAAAAACTAAATCTTCATCTTCTATAATTTCTTCGTTTTTTTTTATGCTTATTAAAGATAAAGTTATAATTTATGCAGATTGTGCTATTAATATTAATCCAGATGCTAAACAATTAGCAGAAATAGCTATTGAAACATCAAAATCTGCTATAAATTTTGGTATTTTCCCAAAAGTTGCTATGATTTCATATTCTACAAAATTTTCTGGTAATGGATCTACTGTAGAAAAAGTTAGAGAAGCTACATTAATAGTAAAAAAAAAATGTCCTAATCTTCATATAGACGGACCTGTTCAATATGATGTTGCATCTAGTAGAAAGATATCACAACTAAAAAATTATGTTTCTGATATTGCAGGAGATGCGAATATATTTATTTTTCCAGATTTAAATTCTGGAAATGCTATTTATAAAGCAGTGCAAAATGTTACTAATTCAATTTCAATAGGCCCAATTTTACAAGGAATAAATAAACCAGTAAATGATTTATCTAGAGGTTCTACTATAGAAGATATAATATATACTTCTGCTGTTACTTCTATTCAATGTTCAAACTCTTGATATTTTAAAATTTTTATAGAAATAAGAATAATTTTATAGATCTTATTTCTATAAAAATATTTAATTTTTTCATATAATAAAATAGTTCAAAAATATATAAATTCTTAAAACTAAAGTAGAATAGTATATTATTAATAAAATCTTTTTTTTAAAACATATAATTTGTTTAAACCAATATGTTATTAAAACAATGTCTTAATAGTTTAATTAAAACATTTATTTTGAAAATGGGATTGTAACTTTTTGTAGTGCTACTACTTTTTCTTTTTTATTAGTTCTTATTAATATTACTCCTTGAGTATTTCTGCTTAATATTCCTATTTCTGATACTCTAGTTCTAACTAATATTCCTGAATTTGTAATTATAATTATTTCATTTTTTTTGGTAACTTGTATTGAGGCTATTACTACTCCATTTTTTTTAGTTATTTTAATAGATATTATTCCTCTAGTAGCTCTAGATTTTATAGGAAATTCTGAAATTTTTGTTCTTTTTCCATATCCGTTTTTAGTAACTGTTAGAATTTCTCCATTTTTTTTAGGTATTATAAGTGAAACAACTTTATCTTTTTTATTTATTTTTATTCCTCTTACTCCAGCAGCTGTTCTACCCATTTTTCTTACATAATTTTCTGAAAAATGTACTACTTTTCCTTGAGATGTGAATAACATAACAGTATTTTTACCATTAGTTAATGACACTCCAATTAGTTCATCACCTTTATTTAAATTTATAGCTATTATTCCTGAACTTCTTTGTTTTTTAAATTTAGTTAGAGGGGTTTTTTTTACTATTCCCCTTAAAGTAGCCATAAAAATATTTTTGTTTTCGCTATATTTGGAAACTGGTAAAATTGCAGTAATTCTTTCATTAAATTTTAGTGGCAATAAATTTATAATAGGTTTTCCCCTAGTATTTCTATTTGAACTTGGAAGCTGGTATACTTTCATCCAATATATTATTCCTCTGCTTGAAAAGCATAATATAGTGTTGTGAGTATTAGTAACTAATAAGCATTCTATAAAATCCTTTTTTTTTATTTTTGCTGCTAATTTTCCTCTTCCTCCTCTTTTCTGTGCGTTATAATCTGATAATGGTTGATATTTCACATATCCTGAATTTGATAAAGTAACTACTACATCTTTTTTTGTTATTATGTCTTCTATATTTATTTTTGATATTCTATTTTTTATTTTTGTTCTTCTATTATCTCCAAATTTATCTTTTATATATAATAATTCATTTTTTATTACTTTAATTAATTTATCTTTTAAATTTATTATATTAGTTAAATTTTTAATATTTTTTAATATCTTTTTATATTCTAAATATATTTTTTTACTTTCTAAATTAGTTATGTTTTGTAGTTTTAAATCTAATATAGCTTTTGACTGTTTTTTAGTTAAACAATATTTTTTTTTTATTATGGAATCATTACTTTTATAATATTTGTTAAGTATTTTATTTTTTTCTAAAAGTATTTTATAAAATTTATTTTTTTTTATTTTCCATGTTTTTTTTAATAATATTTTAGTTGCATTCGATGTATTATTGGATTTTTTTATTATTTTTAATATTTTGTCTATGTTGTTTATTGCAATTTCAAATCCTTCTAACAGATAAGATCTTTCACAGTTTTTTTTTAATTCAAAAATGCTTCTTCTTATTACTATTTCTTTTCTATGATATAAAAAAGCTTTTAAAATTTCTTTTAAAGACATTACTTTAGGTTTTCCATTATAAAGTGCAACCATATTTATACCAAAAGAAATTTGTAATTGACTTAACAAATATAATTTATTTAATATTATTTCTGCTATATGATCTTTCTTTATTTCTATTACAATTCTCATGCCTTCTTTGTCTGATTCATCTCTTAAAGTACTTATTCCTTCTATTTTTTTATCTTTTACTAGTTCCGAAATTTTTTCTATTAGCTTAGATTTGTTTACTTGATATGGTATTTCTTTAACTATTATAATTTCTTTTTTAGTTTTTTTATTTTTTTTTATAAAGCTTTTAGCTCTTATATATATTTTACCACGTCCAGTTTTATATGCTTTTTTTATTCCTTCAGATCCATGTATAATTCCATAAGTAGGAAAATCTGGACCTGGTATTGATTTCATAAGTTCTTTTAAAGAAATTTTTTTATTTTTTAAGTATTTTAAACATCCATTTATTACTTCTTTTATATTATGAGGTGGTATATTAGTAGCCATTCCTACAGCTATTCCAGAAGATCCATTAACTAGAATATTTGGTATTTTAGTTGGTAAAATTTCTGGTATTTTTTCAGTTTCATCATAATTAAATATAAATTTTACTGTGTTTTTGTTTAAATCATCTATAAATTCATGTGAAATTTTTGACATTTTTATTTCTGTATATCTCATAGCCGCGGCAGAATCACCATCTATTGATCCAAAATTTCCTTGTCCTTTTATTAACATATATCTTAAAGAAAATGGTTGAGCCATTCTAACTATAGCTTCATATACAGCAGAATCTCCATGAGGATGATATTTACCTATTACATCTCCTACTATCCTTGCTGATTTTTTATATGGTTTATTATAGTGATTTTTTAATATGTTCATTGCAAATAATATTCTTCTGTGTACAGGTTTTAACCCATCTCTTACATCTGGAAGAGCTCGACCTATTATTACAGACATAGCATAGTCTAAATATGAATTTTTAAGCTCTTTTTCTATATAAACTTTTTCTATATTTTTATAAACATTGTTCATATTTTTCTCTTTTTTATAGAATTTTTATATATAATAGAAACATAATATAATTTGTTTAATTAAATATTAATATAATTATTTATTATATTAATATTTTTGTATAAAATATTTAATTAATATAATTGTATCTTTTTAAATATTTTTATCAACAAAGTTATTTATAATTTTATTTTTATATTTATATTTTTTGTTTTATGTTTTAAATTTAATTACTGTTAATTTTTTAACAACATTGGTAAAATATAATGAATTCTGAAGAAAGTACTCTTATTAAAAATTTGTTTAAAAAAATAAATAGTACAGAAAAGAAATTTTCCAAGAAAGATGATGAAGCTAATAGTTTAATTTTAGATTTAGTAAAAAAAAATCCTAATGCTCATTATTATATGGTTCAATCATTATTAGTGCAAGATGAAGTAATATTAAGACTTAATAATAATATTATTGATTTAAAAAATAAGATAAAAGAGCTAAAAAGTTTTAAAAAAAATACTAAAAAAAGTTTTTTATCAAATTTTTTTAATTTTAATAAAGATGATGATATAAATAAAAAAAAGACTTATTCGAAATCTGAAAATTTAAACAATAATAGTACTATTTCAAGTGATAGATCAAATACCAAAGACAGTTATTTTTCTGGATGTCAAAATAATGGTAGTTTTTTAGGTAATGCATTGCAAACTGCAGCTGGAGTTGCCGGTGGAATAGCTTTTGGTAATTTATTAACTAGTTTATTTCATTCTAATAATAGATATGATCAACCTATAATAAATGATATTCATAATACGAACTTTTTTAATGTAGAAGAAGAAAATTATAAGAATGGTTTGGAAAATAATAATGTTTTTGAAGAAGAAAATTTTATAGAAAAACCAGAAATTTCTAAATTTAATAATTTAGATAAAAATAATTTTGAAAAAAATAACTTTGATGTATCAAATAATGACTCTATAGAAGAGTCTGAAGATAATTTTACAGAAAATGATTTTATTTAATTTTAAAAATATAAATTAAATTTTTTTTAAAATATTATTAAACCAGCAATATATTTAATGCTGGTTTAATTAATTTATTTTTTTTTGTTTATATATTCTTTTAAACCTTCTATAGATGGTTTCATGCCTAACTTTTTTTTGTTCCAGCTAGAAGGACATACTTCACCTTTTTTCTTATGAAAATTCACTGCATCTATCATTCTTAATACTTCTTTTATATTTCTTCCGTAAGGTAGATCGTTTATTGTTTCATGTATTATTATTCCATTAGAATCTATTAAAAATGTAGCTCTAAGAGATATTCCAGATTTTGGATGTTCTATTTCATATGATTTTTGAATTTCTTTTTTTATATCTGATACTATTATATATTTTAAATTTCCTATTCCTCCATCTTTTATTTCTATACTTTTCCAAGTATAGTGTGAATATACAGAATCGCAAGATACACCTATTATTTTTGTATTTCTTTTTTTAAATTCTTCATACAAATTATTAAATTCTAATATTTCTGTTGGACATACAAATGTAAAATCCATTGGCCAAAAAAACAGTACAGACATTTTATTCTTAATATATTTTTTAAAATCAAAGTTTTCTACTATTTTATTGTTTTCCAAAACAGCAGGAGCTAAAAATGTAGGAGCTTTTTTTGTAACTAAAGTCATATTATTCCTATAATTCTATGTTGATTAATTTTAATAAAAATATTATTTATTAATAATACTTTGTTAAAATTAAATGTTTTAAAATATGAAAAAAATTATAACATGGAAAGATATTTTAGATATGGAAAAAAAAATATATTTATTTAAAATATTAAAATTTATTAATTTAGAAAGATGTAAAAAAAATATATATCCTTCTAATAAAAATTTATTTTCTGCATTCAAATATACCAGTTTTAAAAAAATAAAAGTAGTTATATTAGGACAAGATCCCTATTATAAAGAAGGTCAAGCAAATGGTTTAGCTTTTTCAGTAAATGATGGAATTAAAATACCTCCTTCTTTGAGAAATATTTTTAAAGAATTAAAAAATAGTGTAAATAATTTTAGTTATCCTACTCATGGAAATTTATCTAAATGGGCATTACAAGGTGTTTTATTATTAAATGCTATTTTAACAGTTGAAGAAAATAAACCAAATTCTCATAAAAATATTGGATGGTCAAAAATTACTGATACTATAATAAAAAAAATAAGTTTTTATAAAAAAAACATAATTTTTTTATTATGGGGAAAAATAGCTCAAAAAAAAATTGATTTAATAAATTTTAAAAAACATATAATATTAACTTCATCACATCCATCTCCATATTCTGCTAGACATGGTTTTTTAGGATGTAACCATTTTATAAAAATAAACGAAATTTTAACTTATTTTAACAAAAATAATATAGATTGGAATATATAAAAATAATATTTTATAATATCAAGTTAAAAATTTATAATTTTTTTTCTATAATATCTTTAATAGATTTTAATATTAAAGGTATTCCTTGAAGTACTGGATCATTTTCAATTTTTTTTTCTTTTATTTTTTTATTTATTTTTTTTATGTTTTTAGTTATATTTTTTACTTTTTGTATAAATAATTTAACATTTTCTTTTTTTACTTTTTTTATTTTTATATTATTATCTTTTTCCATATTTTCTATATTAGCAATTTCTCTCAAATTAATATCATTTTTAATTTTTTTTAAGATTTTTATTTTTTTTATATTGTTTTTTATTTTTAAGTTAATTTTTTTATTTTTTTTTATATATTTTTTTATTACTTTTTTTTTTTTTTTTTTTTTTTTCTATATTTTTTTTGTTATCTGTTTTTTTTTTCATAGTGTTTTTATTATTTTTTACTATATTTTAATATCATAACGTTGTATTGGAGCTGGCGGGACTCGAACCCGCGTCCAAATAAAGCTTCATAATATAGGTATTACATGTTTATTCTATTTTTTATTTAAATTTTTAAATATATAGACATATTATAAAAATTATAGTTCATATATTTTTTTTAATAAAAAAATGAACATTTTTTATTAATATCTCTTTTTTTTATAACCTTTATAATCTAATTTAAAGAGAATCATTAGATAAAAGGGCTTTATTAGTTGTTAAGCCGCTAAAGCGTATTTTGTTCTTTTTGCAGATATTTTTTTTGGTTTTTTTACGAGATTTTTCCTATTCTCGACATGAACCTAAAATTTTAAAGTTATTTGTCAAATCCTAAAACAGCCCCATATTTAAATTAAAACTTTTTTTTATTATTACAAAAAAAAATATTTATGTCTATATATTATTTTTTATTTTTTATATATAATTGTTAAAAATATTATAAAAAATATTGTAATTTTTATTGTTAAAAAAGTAAAATAAAATGAATGTAATAGAAGAAATAAAAGAACAAATAAAGAGCAATTCTATATTATTATATATGAAAGGAAATTTAAATTATCCAAGTTGTGGTTTTTCTGCTCAAGCATCTAAAGAGATATCTAAATATACCGAAAAATGTAAATATATAGATGTTTTAAAACGTTCTGATATAAGAAAAGAATTGCCTAAATTTGCAAATTGGCCTACTTTTCCTCAGTTATGGGTAAATGGTAAATTAATAGGTGGATGTAGTATTATATTAAAAATGTCAAAAACAGGAGAATTAAAAAAAGTTTTAGAAAAAATATAGTTATATAATTTTATTTTTTATATTTAACAAAATTTATATTTTTTAAAGATATAACATTAAATTTTATATTTAAAATTTATTGTTATATCTGTTTTTTTTTATTTATTTTTTTATCGGCCAGCCTCCTAATTTTTTCCATTTATTTACTATTTTACAAAATAAATTAGCTGTTTTTAGCGCATCATACAAAGCTGAGTGCGCTTGCTTATTATCAAAATATATTCCTATATTTTTGCAAGCTGTTGAAAGTACAGTTTGTCCTATAGCTAACCCGCTTAATGTAGCTGTATCAAATGTTACAAAAGGATGAAAAGGATTTTTTTTAATACTATTTCTTTTTACTGCAGACATAAAAAAATTCAAATCAAATGTTGAATTATGTGCAACTATTATACCTTTTTTACATTTTTCTAATTTTATTTTTTTTTTTACTTCTTTTAAAATATTTTTTAAAGCGTTTTTTTCACTTATAGCTCCTCTTAATGGACTAAATGGATCTATTTTGTTAAATTTTATTGAACTTTTATGTAATTTAGATCCTATAAAAGGCTTTATATGATAATGCAATATTTTTTCTTTTTTTAGCCATCCTGATTCATCCATTTTTAAAGTTATAGCAGCTATTTCTAACAAAGCATCTGTCTCATAATTAAATCCAGCTGTTTCTATATCTATTACTACTGGATAAAAGTTTCTAAATCTTTTATTTAAAAAATATTTTATTTTTTTTTGTTCCATTTTGATATACTTTTTTGTTTTATTACTTTTATTTTATTTTAAATAAAAATATTTATTAAAAAGTTGTTTATATTTTATCATTTTTATTTATAATAAAAATATATTATTTTTAGGAGTTTTTTATGTTTAAGTTACCTATTTTAAATTATTTATATAAAGATTTTGAGCCATATATAGACGAAGAAACAATGTTTATACATTATAATAAACATCATAAAAATTATTTAGAAAATTTAAATAAAATTATTGAAAAAAATAATATTGTTTATAGTTCTTTAGAAAATTTAGTAAACTCTATTAATAAATTAGATATAGAAGATATAGAAAAATTAAAAAATAGTGTTGGAGGTCATTATAATCATGTATTATTTTGGGAAAATATAAAATTAGGAACTAATATAAGCGTTGAATTTAAAAAAATAATAGAAAAAAATTTTGTAAGTTTAAAAAATTTTAAGTTAATGTTTGAAAATGTTGCATCTTCTCATTTTGGATCAGGATGGGTATGGTTAATAATTAAAAAGAATAATTCTTTACAAATTGTTTCTACAAACAATCAGAATAATCCTTTAATGGGAAGTTTTGTTTCTAACATATTTGGAGTTCCAATAATTGGATTAGATTTGTGGGAACACGCTTATTATTTAAAATATAGAAATGATCGTATTAATTATATAAAAAATTTTTGGAAAATCTTGAATTGGGACATAGTATTTAATAGATATAAAAATTTTGTAAAAAAAGGTTTAATTTTATAAATTTTTATAATATAATTTTTTGTTATTTTTAAAAAATTTAAAAATAAGGAATTTTATTTTTGCATAATATTAAAATGATAGTTGGTTTATCTAATCCTATAAAAAAATATTATAATACTAGACATAATGTTGGATCATGGTTTATTAAAGCTTTATCTAAAAAGTTTGGAATAAGATTAAAAATAAAAAAAAATTTTTATGGATATATTGGATTATGGAATAATTCTAATAATCATTTTTATTTATTTATACCAAATATTTATATGAACTTAAATGGTATATCTGTTTTTTCAGTTTCTTCTTTTTATAAGATAAAAAGTAAAAATATATTAATAATACAAGATGATTTAAATACTAAAGTTGGAAAAATAGATTTTATTATTTCTAATAATAGTTATGGTCATAATGGTATTAAAAACGTGATTAGCAAATTTAAAAAAAATACTTTATTTAAAAGAGTATGCATTGGAATAGGTAGACCAAAAAAAAATAGTATTAGTTTATCATCTTATGTTTTATCTACTCCTTCTAAAGAAGAAAAAGAATGTATTGTTCAATCTATAAACAAATTTGTTAATGTTATAGAAAAATTTTTAAATAAAATTTTTTTTAAAAAAATGTAAATAACATTTTTTGCATATTATATAATTTATGTTTTATAAAATTAGAGAAATATTAATTATGTCATTAAAGTGTGGTATAGTAGGATTGCCTAATGTTGGAAAGTCTATGTTATTTAATATATTAACTAAGTTAAATGTTCCTTCAAAAAATTTTCCATTTTGTACTATAAATCCTAATATAGGAATTTCTATAGTAGAAGATGAAAGAATAAATAGTATATTACAAATTGTAAAAACAAAAAATGTTATAAAAACTTTTGTAAAACTAGTTGATATAGCAGGACTAGTAAAAAACTCTTATTTAGGAGATGGATTAGGAAACAAATTTTTATCACACATAAAAAATGTAAATTCTATATTACATGTAGTTAGATTTTTTAAAAAAAAAGAAATTGTACATGTAAACAATAAAATAGATCCAGCATATGATGTTAATTTAGTAAATATAGAATTAGTATTATCTGACTATGAAGAATGTAAAAAATATATAAAACATTATGAAAAAATAAATAAAGAAAAAAACATTAACTTAAATTATTCTTTTTCGGAGATTTTAAATACATTAAAAATTTGTTTTAAAAAATTAAAACAAAATATTATGATAAGAGATATTAAATTTAATAATATACAAAAAAATATTTTAAAGAATTTTAATTTTATAACAAATAAACCTGTTTTATATATTGCTAATATAGACTTAGATGACTTTATTTCATTAAAAACTAGTAATAAAATTCCATTTGAAATAAAAAAATTTCCTTATAAAGTTTTTCCTATTTGTATAAATTTCTATAAAAGTTCATTTAGAAAAATAAATATTAAATATAATATTTTACTTAATTTTTTTTTAAAAGACCTAAATAATATAATTCATTTTGTATATAATTTATTAAATTTACAGACTTTTTTTACAGTAGGAGAAAAGGAAATAAGATCTTGGACAATTAAAAAAGGCTCTACAGCTATTGAAGCTTCAGGAATAATTCATACGGATTTTAAAAAAGGTTTTATAAGAGTGGAAGTAATTTCTTATAAAGATTTTATTTTTTATAAGGGAATACAATCTGCAAAAAAACATGGAAAATATAGGTTGGAGGGTAAAAATTATATATTATCAGATGGAGATATTGTAAATTTTTTATTTAATGTTTAAAAAAAATTATAAAAAATTTTATATTGTTTTAAGTTTCCTATCAAGTTTTATGTAATTACTTGTTAGGAAACATTGTATTTTTATATTAAAAATTTTTTTAATAAAGAGTATTTAGGATCTATAGAAAATGACAAAGATCTTTTCTTTTTTTGTTTTTTTATGTTTTTAGATAGTTTTATTTTTACTGGGATAATTTTTTCTACTATACTTTTAAATTTTAAAGGATGAGCTGTTCCTAAAAATAATCCGTGTTCTCCATGTTTTATTCTTTTTTTTAAAATTGTATAAGCTACAGATGCATGTGGTTCAGAAATATATTTTAAATTATATAGTTTTTTAATACTTTCTTTTGTTTTTTTTTCAGAAACCTTTCCAAATTCTAAATATTTTTTATCTTTTATATTCCATTTGTTTTGTTTGAATAGTTCTATTACTCTATCCCAGTTATTAGGTATGCTTATGTCCATTGCATTAGAAATTGTTGAAATTGTTTTTTTTGGATTCCATTTGTTATATTTTAAAAATCTAGGAACTGTGTCGTTAGAATTAGTAGAAGCTATAAAATTTTTTATAGGAAGACCTATTGATTTAGCTATTAATCCGGCTGTTATGTTTCCGAAATTTCCACATGGAACTGATACTATTAAATTTTTTCTTTGTTTTTTTTTTAATAGAGAAAAAGCTTCAAAATAATAACAAATTTGTGCCAATAATCTACTTATGTTTATAGAATTACCTGAATTTAACCCTATTTTTTTTTTTAACTTTTTATCATTAAATGCTTTTTTAACTAGTTCTTGACATTCATCAAAACTTCCATTTACGGATATAGTTTTTATGTTTTTTCCTAAAGTGCAAAACATTCTTTCTTGTATTTTGCTTATTTTTCCTTTCGGATATAGTATTACTACTTTTACATCTTTCATTTTATAAAAAGCATTTGCTACAGCAGCTCCTGTATCACCAGAAGTTGCAGTTAAAATAGTGACTTTATTTTTATTTTTTTTTTTTAATAAATGTATTATTTGTGACATAAATCTTGCTCCAAAATCTTTAAAAGCTAAAGTTGGACCATGAAATAGTTCTAAGCAAGAAATATTTTTTTCTATTTTTTTTATTTTAGGTATAGTTATTTTAAAAGATTTTTTTATTATTTTTTTTAAATTTTTTTTGGATATTTCTCTTCCTATAAAAGAATTTAGTATTTTGTAACTTTTTTTGAAAAAATTCATTTTTAATATTTTTTTTATTTTTTCTTTAGTAAAATAAGGAAATTTTTTTGGGAAAAATAAACCTTGTTTTTCACATAAACCAAGTTCAACTGCTTTTAAAAATTTAACTTCTTTTGAAATATCTTTTAAACTATATAATTTCATATTGTTACCTAATTATTGTTGTTCCTTTTCTATTTACTTTACATATTTTTACAAAACCTTCTTTCTTTTCTAAATAATTTTTTATTAACCATTTTGATATTTTATTAGCTTTTTTTACGTCATCGCATATAGAGAAAATTGTAGGTCCTGATCCGGATATTCCAAATCCAATTGATCCCATTTTTTTTATAGTCTTTTTTATTTCTAAAAAGTTAGGAATATATTTCATTCTATAAGGTTCAGCTATTAAATCTTGTATAAATGTTGAAGCTAATTTTTGCTGCATAGAATATGATGAATGTATGAATCCTGATAAATTTCTACTATGTTCTATACAAGTTTCTAATTTATATTTTATAGGCAATATTTTTCTAGCATGTAACGTAGATGTTTTAGTTCCAGGCCATGCTACTATCCATATCCAATTTTTAAAAAAAGGAATAGATTGACTTATTAAATTTTTTTTATTTAATATTATTTGTAATCCTCCTAAAAAACAAGGAGCTACATTGTCGTAATGTATATTTCCAGATATTTCCCCTTCTAGTTTTCCCATTAGTTTTAAAAGTTGAATTTTAGATAAAGGATTTTTACAAAATTCATTCATTGCTACTAAACTAGATGAAATAGAACATGCACTTGACCCTAACCCTGATCCTATAGGCATATTTTTTTCTAAAGTTATTAGAACTGATATATTTTTTTTTATTTTTTTACAAAAGTATTTCCAACATTTCCAAACAATATTTTTTTTGAACTTTTTAGGTAATTTTTTTGAAAATTTTCCTATGTTTTTTATATCAAATTTTTTATATTTTTTTATTTCTATAGTATCTCCAAAATTTGAATTATCTATTGGAGAGATTGCTAATCCTAATGTATCAAATCCCACGCTTATATTTCCTATCGTGGCTGGTGAATAAATTTTTATCATTATTATTTTCCATTTTATTATGATGATATTCTTAATAAATCTGAAAACACTCCAGCTGAAGTTACTTTATTTCCAGCTCCATATCCTCTAATTATTAATGGAGTTGGACTATAATATTTACTATAAAATATAAAAGCATTTTCACCATTTTTTATATTATATAAAGGATCCGATTTTTTTATGCTTTCTATTTTTACTTTACATTTTCCTGTTTTTGATATCGATCCAACTAATCTTAAAACTCTCTTTTTTTTTTTAGCTTTAATAATTTTTTTATGATAAAAATTTTTTAAATCATTTAGTTTACAAAATATGTTTTTTTTATTTATTTTTTTTATATTAATTTTATTTGGTAATATTTTTTCAATTTTTATATCTTTTAGCTCTAAAGTATGACCTATTTCTCTTGCTATTATTAATAGTTTTCTTGCTACATCTATTCCTGATAAATCATCAATTGGATTTGGTTCTGTAAATCCTAATTTTTGTGCTTTTTTCACTGATTTTACTATAGAGAATTTTTCTTCTAATTTTCCAAAAATATATGATAAAGATCCTGACAATATTCCTCTAAATTTTATTATTTTGTCTCCTGTTGTAATTAAATTTTTTAAATTTTCTATTATAGGAAGTCCTGCTCCTACATTAGTTTCATATAAAAATTGTTTTCTATATTTTATTAAGTTATTTCTAATTTTTGTATAATAATTAATTCTATCAGTGTTTGCTATTTTATTAGAAGATATTATATTAAATCCATTTTTTATAAAATAGCTATATTTTTTTGATATAGTTTTACTAGAAGTGCAATCTATTATTACAGGATTAATTAAATTATTTTTTTTTATTTCTTTTATAAAAATTTTTATATTAAATTTTTTTGTGTTACTTTTTGTAAAATTTTTATATTGTTCTATTTTTATGTTTTCTTTTTTTATTATATATTTTTTTGAATTAGCTATTCCTAATATTTTTATTTCTATTCCTTTATTTTTTAATTTTTTATTTTGTTTGTAAATTTGGTTTAAAAAACTATTTCCAACCCCTCCTATTCCTATAACAAATATTTCTGTAATTTTATTACAGTTAAAAAATTCATTATGTATTGTTTTTATAGTTTTTTTATAATATAAATTTTTTATTATTATTGATATAGAATTTTTAGAATCTTCTATAATTATTGAAATTATATTTACATTAATTTTTTTTATTGAAAATATTATTTTGTTTAATATTTCTATTTTAGAGCTTATATTTTTTCCTATAACTGATATTATGGATAATTTTTTTTTTATTTTTATTTTATATTTTTTTTTATTATTGAAACATTTTTTTAACAAATCTTTTATTTTTTTTTTTTCTGAACCATATTTATCAACATATTTTAAAATTTTAATAGATTTTTTACCTATTATTTTTTTATTAAAAAATTTATATTGACTATTTTCTTCTAAAGATTTTAATATTTTTTCTAATATAATGTTTTTTATTTTTTTTTTAAAAATTATTTCTAATATAGAAAAGTTTTTTAAGTAGGTAATACTTTTTACTGTTTTTTTAATTTTTTTTTTATTATATATTTTTTTTATAGTAGTTCCTTCAAAATTTGGAAAATATGAATTTTTTATAACACATGGTATATTTTTTTTATATAAAGGATAAATAGCTTTTGGATGTATTATTTTAGCACCACATTTTGATAGCTCTATTGCTTCTTCATATGAAATTTTTTTTATTCTTTTAGCTTCATATATAATTTTAGGATCCGCTGTATATATTCCATTTACATCTTTCCATATTTCACAGCGTTTAGCTTTCAAACAGTTTGATAAAATTGAAGCGGAATAATCTGATCCATTTCTTCCTAATAAATTTATTTCTTTTTTCTCATTTCCTGATATGAAACCAGGAACAAGAATAACATTTTCTTTATATTTTTTTATACATCTTAGTTTTTTTTTAGTTTTTTTTATATTTATTTCTGAATTTAAATAATCTCCATTAGAAATTATTTTACTAGATGGATCTATTATTTTTGAATTAATATTAATACTATCTAAAATAGAATTCATTATTTCTACTGAAATTATTTCTCCTTTACTAATTATTATAGCTTTTTTTCTTTTGCTTACATTTTTTTTTGTGTTTTTATTTCTGTTTAATATTTTTTTTATCTCTTTTATATGTATATTTATTTTTTTTTCAGTTTTTTCTATATTAAATTTTTTTTTTATAATAGAAATTTTTTTTAATATTTTATTAACATTTTTTATAATTTTATTTAAGTTATTGTTTTTTTTTTTGTTTATATGATCTTCTATAGAATAAATTAGATAATTAGTTATTTTATATGGAGCTGATAATACTGCATATATTTTTTCTTTTTTACTTTTTTTTTTTAATATTTTTGATACATTAACAAAATTTTTAGCATCTGATAAAGAGGAGCCGCCAAATTTTAATACTTTCACAATTTCTTTTTTCCTATTTTTATTATTATGTTAATTATTTATTTTTTTACATTTATATAAAAATTATATTATAAATTTATTGTAGTCACATTAAAAATATTTATTTTTTATAAAAATATTTTAAAGAATTTTTTATAGTAAGAATTTTATTTAAAATTTTTTTATTTTTAATATTAATGTTTAATATATTAATAAAAAATATTTTATAATTTTTTTTTTATCTTATAACTTGCCTGCTTCTTATTTCTGACAAAGTTTTACAATCTATACATAAATTTGCTGTAGGTCTTGCTTCTAATCTTTTTATTCCAATTTTTATATCACAAGATGAGCAATATCCAAAATCATTCAATTCAATTTTTTTTAATGTATTATTTATTTTTTTTATTATTTCTATATTTCTAGCATTGTTTTGTAATTTTAAACTAAATTCTTCTTCTTGAACTGCTCTATCTATTGGATCTGGAAAATTTATTTGTTCTTTTGATATATTATCATTTTCATAATTTATTTTTTTTTCTATTTGATTTTTCCAAGCTTGTAATATTTTTTTAAAATGTTTTATTTGTTTTTTATTCATATATTTTTCTTTTTTTTCATTTTTATATGGTTTTACTCCTGCTATAGACAATATACTTAGAGAAGAACTTTTTTTTCTATTAAATTTCATTTATAAACTCCATATTAATATTTTATTAAAATTATTATAATAATTTAATTACATAATATTTTTTATATAAAATTGTTTAGAAATATTTATAAAAACTTATTGATAAAAATATAATACTTATATATTAATATTTTTCAACTTTTATTTTTGGTAATTTAATATTATGAGAATTGCATTAGGTGTTGAATATAAAGGAACAAGATATCATGGATGGCAAAGTCAAAAAAATGTAATTACTGTTCAAAATGTTTTAGAAAAATGTTTATCAATAATAGCAAATGAAAAAGTAGTTGTACATTGCGCTGGAAGAACAGATGCTAAAGTACATAGTACAGGTCAAGTAGTACATTTTGATACTAAATCTATTAGAAAAGAAGAATCTTGGATTTTAGGGACTAATTTTTATTTACCAAATGATATATCTATTTTATGGGCTAAAAAAGTTCCATATAATTTTCATGCCAGATATAGCGCTATATATAGACACTATAGATATATAATAAACAATAGTGATTATAGATCTGTATTTTTTATTAATAATTTTTATAACTTTAAAAAAAAAAGATTAAATGAGAAAAAAATGAATAAGTCTATAAAATGTTTGTTAGGTCAACATGATTTTTCTTCTTTTAGGTCTAAAAATTGTCAATCTAATGTTTCAATAAGATATATATTTAATACTAAAGTATATAGAATTAATTCTTTTGTTATATTTGATATAATAGCAAATTCATTTTTATATAATATGGTACGTAATATAGCTAGCTCAATTTTAAAAATTGGATCTGAAGAAAAAAAAATATTTTGGATAGAAGAATTGTTAATTACTAAAAATAATAATTTTTTTTATAAATCTTTAGATCCTTCTGGACTATATTTAATTTATGTAAAATATCCTAGATATTTTAAACTTCCTAAGTTTTTTGCTAAAAATACTATAAATATTTTTTAAAAAAATATTATAATATTTTTTAATTTTAGTTTTAATAAATCAAAGATCATTTTTTTAATTACATATGTTAATTAAAATATTATTTTTTTTATAAACTAAAAGAGTATTGTACATATTTTTAAAATATGTTTTTTAAAAATAAGTTAACTTTTTATATTTCTTATAATAAAAAAATAAATATAATTTTAAAAATATTATATTATAACAAAATATAATTATATTACTTTTTAAAATAATATTTTTTGTTTAGAGAATAATTTTTATGTTGATAAAATTTTTTAAAAATTTATTTAAAAGTAAGAATGAAAAAATTTTGGAAGAAATAAATATTATATTAAATTTAATTAATGATATGGAATTAAAATTTTCTAAGTTTAGTGATAAAAAGTTAAAAGAAAATACTAAAAAATATAAATCTAAAATTTTTAGAAAAAATACTTTAGATAGTATATTGCCTGAAGCTTATGCAACATTACGAGAAGCAAGTAAAAGAGTTTTAGGAATGAGACATTTTGATGTTCAAATTATTGGAGGAATAGTTTTAAATAGAAGATGTATAGCTGAAATGAAAACAGGAGAAGGAAAAACTTTAACATCTACTCTTCCAATATATTTAAATTCTCTATCCGAAAAAGGAGTTCATGTGATAACTATGAATGATTATTTGGCAAATAGAGACTATAATGAAAATAAAAAATTATTTGAATTTTTAGGAGTTAGCTCTGGTATAAATTTGCAAGGTATGAGTATTGAAATGAAAAAAAATGCATATTCTTCAGATGTTACATATGGAACAAACAATGAATTTTGTTTTGATTATTTAAGAGATAATATGACTTTTTGTATAAATGAAAAAGTACAAAAAAAATTAAATTATGCGATAATTGATGAAGTAGATTCTATTTTAATAGATGAAGCTAGAACTCCATTAGTTATATCTGGATCTATAAATTCTAACAAAAATTTATATAATAAAATAAATTATTTAGTTTATAATTTTATAATATCAAAAAAAAAATTTATTAAAAATAATTACAAAAATTATTATTTTAAAATAGATGCTAAGAGAAAACAAATTTATTTAACTGAAAAAGGATTTTCTAAAATAGAAAAAATTCTTTTAAAAAATAATGTTTTAAATAAAAGTTCTTCTTTATATTGCTCCAAAAATATTATTTTTTTTAAATATGTAATAAATGCTATAAAAGCTCATGAATTATTTTTTAAAAATGTAGATTATATAGTAAAAAATAATAAAATATTAATAGTAGATGAGCACACTGGAAGAATTTCTAATGATAGAAAATGGTCTGATGGTATTCATCAAGCTATAGAGGCTAAAGAAAATGTTAAAATAAATAATGAGAGTTATACTTTAGCTTCTATAACTTTTCAAAATTATTTTCGTTTATATAAAAAACTTGCTGGAATGACTGGAACTGCTAAAACTGAATCTGAAGAATTTAAGTCTATATATAATTTAAATACTGTTGTTATTCCTACTAATAGACCTGTTTGCAGATTAGACTTTCCTGATTTAATATACATTACAGAAAAAGAAAAAATGAAATTTGTTATAGAAGATATAATAAACTGTGTTAAAAAAAAACAACCAGTTTTAGTTGGTACTTCATCTATTAAAAAATCAGAGATGATATCTAGCATTTTGCGTAAGTTAAATATAAATCATAATGTTTTAAACGCTAAATTTCATAGTAAAGAAGCTAAAATAATAAAAAATGCAGGAATACTAAGTGCTGTTACTATAGCAACTAATATGGCAGGAAGAGGAACAGATATAATGTTAGGAGGAAGTTTCAAAGATTTTTTAAAAGAATATAAAAAAAAAAATAAAATTTTTAATATTAAAAAAGCATTAAAAATTTGGAAAAAAAATAAAAATGCTGTTTTGTCTTCAGGTGGTTTACATATAATAGGAACAGAAAGACATGAGTCTAGAAGAATAGATAATCAATTAAGGGGAAGATCAGGAAGACAAGGGGATATTGGATCTTCTAGATTTTATGTTTCTATGGAAGATGATTTAATTAAAGTTTTTGTTCCTAAAAAAATTGTTAAAATAATTAAAAAATTTGGAATTAAAAAAAATAAAGATATTAATAGTATTTTTATAAATAATGCTATACAAAATTCTCAAAAAAAATTAGAAAATTATAATTATGAAATTAGAGCTAAATTATTAGAATATGATGATATTGTAAATGAACAAAGAATAATATTTTATGATAGAAGAAATAAAATTTTAAAAAGTAAAAATATTACTAAAATAATTTTTATAATTTCTATAGAAATTTTTAAATCTTTAGTAAATTCATATTTTAAAAAAGATGATAAAAAATTTTATAAAAATATAAAAACATTAAAAAAATATTTAGAAGAATATTTTAACATATATTATTTTAAAAATAAAAAATTTATAGAAAATAATACATTTAATAACAAAAAAATTGCAAAAGATATATTTAAAATTTTTAAAAAAAAATATTTAAAAAAAAAAAATAAATTTGATAAAAAAGAATTTAATAAATTTCAAAAAATATTAGTATTAAAAACATTAGATACGTTTTGGAGAGAACATTTGTGTGATTTAGAACATTTAAGAAATAGTATTCATTTAAGAGGATATGCTGAAAAAGATCCAAAACAAGAATATAAAAAAGAATCGTTTTTAATGTTTATAAATATGATTAGTTCTATAAAAAATGAAATTGTTTGTTTAATTAGTTTATTTTCTTCTAAAAAATATTCTTTTGATTTTTTTATTTATATAATAGACAATTTTTATAATAATAAATTATTTCTAGAAATTTCATTTAGTGAATTTATTAAAAACAAAAATTTTATTAAAAATTAATATTATATTTTTTATTTTTATATAATATTTTTATGTTTTTTTATAATTTTAATATATTTTTTTAGTAAAAATATATAAAAAATATATATTTTAATTGTATGCAAAAAGTTTTATTTTTTTTAATACATTATTATTTTACATATTTTTATATAACTTATTATATTAATAAAAAAATATGTTTAGTTTTAAACATATTTAATTTTTTATATAAAATATGAAAAATAATAATATAATATTTTACTTTTTTATAATATTTTTATTAAAATTGTAGAATATTATATTAATAAAAATTTTTTGTTAATATAATACAAATTTAAAAAAAAATACTAATATTGAATTAATAAAATTTAATTAAAATTTTTTATTTTTTTAAATAAAAGATAAAAATATATTTAGGAAATTTATGTTAAAAGATCATGAAAAATATTCAGATGAATTAGAATTAAATGAATGGATTTTATCTATAAAATCGTTTGTAAAAAGAAGAGGTTTTAATAAATCAAAATTTTTATTAAAAAAAATTTTTAAAACTTTTTATAAATTAGGAATAGAATATAAAAAAGATACTTATTTTTCAACAAATTATTTAAATTCTATATCTAAATCTGATGAAAAAAAATATCCAGGAAATTTGATTATTGAAAAAAAAATTAGATCAGTTATGAGATGGAATGCTATTGTTATGGTTGTTAAATCATATCAAAAAAAATTAGATTTAGGAGGTCATATTTCATCATTTCAATCTTCTGCTAATATATATGATGTATGTTTTAATCATTTTTTTAGATCTAATAGTACATGTTCTAGGGATTTGATATATTTTCAAGGTCATATTTCTCCAGGAATATATTCTAGAGCTTTTTTAGAAGGAAGAATTACAAAAGAACAAATGGATAATTTTAGACAAGAAGTTGATGGAAATGGATTATCTTCATATCCTCATCCAAAATTGATGCCAAATTTTTGGCAATTTCCAACAGTTTCTATGGGATTAACTTCATCTTTTGCTATATATCAAGCAAAATTTTTAAAATATATTAATAATAGAAAATTAAAAGATACGAGTTATAGAAAGGTATATGCTTTTTTAGGAGATGGAGAAATGGATGAACCTGAGTCTAAAGGACTTATTAACATAGCATCTAGAGAAAAATTAGATAATTTAATTTTTTTAATAAATTGTAATTTGCAAAGATTAGATGGACCAGTGTATGGAAATGGTAAAATTATAAATGAATTAGAATCTTTCTTCTTAGGGTCAGGATGGGAGGTAATAAAGGTTATATGGGGAAGTGATTGGGACATATTATTAGAAAAAGATAGTTCTAAAAAATTAATTCAGTTAATGAATGAAACTTTAGATGGAGATTATCAAAATTTTAAATCTAAAAATGGGTCATTTATAAGAAAATTTTTTTTTGGAAAATATAAAGAAACAAAAAAATTAGTTAAAAATATGACAGACGATGAAATTTTTAACTTAAAAAGAGGAGGACATGATTCTAAAAAAATTTTTAATGCTATTTATAAAGCTAATTTAGTTAAAGGAAAACCTGTTGTAATTTTATTTCATACAGTAAAAGGATATGGATTAGGATCAATAGGAGAAAGCAAAAATATATCTCATCAAATAAAAAATATTAATTTTAAATCTTTTTTAAAAATTAAAAAAAAATTGTCGTTATCTATAGATGAAAATAAAATTAAAAAATTATCATATATAAAATTTAAAAAAGAATCTGAAGAATATAAATATATTCATAACAGTAGAAAAAAATTAGGTGGTTACATACCATTTAGGTTAAGAAAGTTTACTGAAAAATTAATTTTGCCAAATATTTTAGAATTCAAATATTTATTAAAAAAGTCAGAAAAAAAAATTTCTACAACTATTTCTTTTGTAAAAATTCTAAGTATTTTATTAAAAAATAAGTTTATAAAAAATAGAATAGTTCCAATCGTAGCAGATGAAGCTAGAACTTTTGGAATGGAAAGTTTGTTTAGGAGCATAGGAATATACAATTCTTCAGGTCAAAAATATAATTCTCAAGATAAAAATGAATTTTTATATTATAAGGAAGATAAAGAAGGGCAAATTCTACAAGAAGGAATAAATGAATTAGGAGCTGGTTCTTCTTGGCTGGCCGCTGCTACTTCTTATAGTAGCAATAATTTACCTATGATTCCATTTTATATATATTATTCTATATTCGGTTTTCAAAGAATAGGAGATTTATTTTGGGCTGCTGGAGACCAACAAGCTAGAGGTTTTTTAATAGGAGCTGTTTCAGGAAGAACTACATTAAATGGAGAAGGGCTACAGCATGGAGATGGTCATAGTCATATTCAATCTTTGACAGTTCCTAATTGCATATCTTTTGATCCTGCTTATTCTTATGAGTTAGCTGTTATTATTAATGATGGGATTAATAGAATGTATGGTCCTAATCAAGAAGATATATATTATTATATAACTGTTACTAACGAAAAATATTATATGCCTAAAATACCTAAAAACTCTGAATACGGAATTTGTAAAGGAATTTATAAATTAAAAAAATATAATGGAAATTTAGGTAACGTCCAATTGTTAGGATCGGGATCTATGTTAAGAAAAGTATGTGCCGCTGGTAAAATCTTATATAAAAAATACAATATATCTTCAGATATTTATAGTGTTACTTCTTTTACAGAACTTGCTAGAGATGGTCAAGATTGTGATAGATGGAACATGTTAAATAAAAACTATTCAAAAAAAAAAAAATCTTATGTATCTAAAATTATGAATAAAAGTCCCGCTATTGCTTCTACTGATTATATGAAATTATTCGCAGAACAAATAAGAAAATATGTTCCTTCTAAAAATTATATTGTGTTAGGAACAGATGGGTTTGGAAGATCTGATAGTAGAAAAAAGTTAAGAGATTATTTTGAAATTAATGAATTTTATATAGTTATTTATGCTTTAATAGAATTATATAATACTAAAATTATAAGTAAAAATATTGTTTTAGATGCAATGAAAAATTTTAATATTGATTCAAATAAAGTAAACCCACGATTATAATGAGAGATTTCAACGTGTATAAAACAGTTATAGTACCAGATATAGGTAAAGAAAAGTTAGAAGTTACAGAAATATTAGTAAAAGTAGGAGATTTTATAGAAAATAAAAAAGAAATAGTTATATTAGAAGGAGAAAAAACTTCAATTGAAATACCTTCAGAAGAAACGGGAACAGTAAAAGAAATATTTATAAAAATTGGAGATAGAGTAAAAACTAATCATAAATTACTTTTATTAGAACCGATAGAAGTGAAAGAAGAAAAAAATATATGTAAAAAAAATAACTTTAATATAGATGAAAAAAATAAATTTCATAATACAGAAGATGAAATATATGCTTCTCCTATAATACGAAGACTTGCTAGAAAAAATAATATAAATTTATTTAAAATAAAAGGAACTGGAATAAAAGGAAGAATATCTAAAGAAGATTTTTCAAGATATTTAAAAAATAAAAAAAAAAAATATAACAATATAAATACTAACAATTCTTTTGAAAAAAAATTTTCTTTTGAAAACTTTGGTAAAATAGAAAAAATATCTTTAAATAAAGTTCAAAAAATTATTTCTAAAAATTTGTGTAAAAGTTGGTTAACTATACCTCATGTAACGCAGTTTGACGAAATAGACATTACAAAGTTGGAAAAATTTAGAAAAAATATAAATTTAGATATTTCTAATAATGAAAAAAATATTATAAAAATTACTTTATTACCATTTATTGTTAAAATAATAGGTTATGCACTAAAACATTTTTATAATTTTAATAGTTCATATTCTGTTAAAGACAACACTTTGTTTTTAAAGAAATACATTAATATAGGAATAGTAGTAAGTTCTAATAAAGGAATATTTATTCCTGTAATTAAAAACGTTTTAAAAAAAAGTATATTTAAAATTGCTGAAGAAATATTTTTTATTTCTAAAAAAGTTAGAGATAATTTTTTAAAAAAATCAGACATGGAAGGAGGTAATTTTACTATATCTAATTTAGGAGGATATGGAGCTGGATATTTTACTCCTATAATAAATTATCCTGAAGTTGCAATTTTAGGTATTTCAAAATATATAAATAAAAATATTTATTATAAAAAAAAGATTTCACATAGAATTATTCTTCCAATTTCATTAAGTTATGATCATAGAATAATAAATGGAGTAGAAGCTACAGAATTTATAAATTTTATAAAAAATAAATTAGAAAAATTTCATAATTTTATAATAAGATAATTTTATAATAAAAAAATTTTTTGTTATATATTTTGTTTTGTAAAAACAAAATAATTTAAAAATATTAAAATATAGAGAATTTAAATATTATGAAAAGTTTAAATTGTAACACAGTTGTAATAGGAGGAGGTCCTTCTGGATATTCTGCTGCGTTTAGATTATCAGATTTGGGAGTAAACACTATTTTAATAGAAAAAGAAAATGTTTTAGGAGGTGTATGTTTAAATAGTGGATGTATTCCATCTAAATATTTGTTATATATTGCCAAAATTATTGAAGAAGCTAAGAAATTAAAAAAATTTAATATTGACATAAATATTAGTAAAATAAGTTTGTTAAATATAATGTTGGAAAAAAAAAAAATAATACAATCTTTAAATAATGGAATAAAAATTATATCTAAAAATAAAAATGTCTATATATTAAAAGGCATGGCTTACTTCGAAAATAAAAACAGTATTATAATAGATTATAAAAAAAACAATAAAAAAGTTAGTAAAAGAATATTTTTTAAGAATGCTATTATATCTTCTGGATCTAAACCTATTTTATTACCTAATATTCCTTACAAAAATTCTAGAGTTTGGAGTTCTACTGATGCATTAAATTTTTTAACAATTCCAAAAAAAATGCTAATAGTAGGATCTGGAGTTATAGGTATGGAAATGGCTACTATTTATAGCGCTTTAGGTTCTAATATAGATGTTATAGAAAGGTCTAAGAACTTTTTCCCTTCATTAGACAAAGATATAACTGAAATTTTTAAAAAATCTATATCTAACAAATTTAATTTATTATTAGGAACTAGTATTAATAAAATTTATGAAAAAAAAGAAGGATTATTAGTAAGTTTATCAGGTCCAAAAAATTTTAATCAAAAAAAATTATATGATGTAATTTTGATTGCTGCAGGAAGAGAGCCTAATATAAAAAAGTTAAAACTAGAAAATTTACCTATAAAAATTAACAAATTCGGATATATAAAAGTTAATGAAAATCTTCAAACAAATTTAAAAAATATTTATGCTATAGGTGATGTTATTGGACCCCCTATGTTGGCTCACAAAGGTTCTTATCAAGGTAAAATTGTAGCTGAAATAATATGCAAAGAAAATGTTTGTTATCAACCCAAAATAGTACCTTATATAATTTATTCAAATCCTGAAGTAGCTTGGACTGGTATATTAGAAAATGAAGCATTAAAAAGAAACATAAATTATAAAGTTGCTAAATTTCCTTGGAAATTTTCTGGTAGAGCTATTTCTTCTGGACATAGTCTTGGCTTAACTAAACTTATTTTTAATAGTGATACTAATAGAATTATAGGAGGATCTGTAATAGGAGCTGGAGCTAGTGAAATTTTAGGAGAAATTAGTTTAGCTATAGAAATGTGTTGTGATGCTGAAGATATATCTTTAACTATGCATGCACATCCTACTTTATATGAAACTATATGTCTGTCTTCAGAAATTTTTCAAAAAAAATGTATAGATATTTAGTTTTTTAAATAAAAATTTTTTTAAAAATATATATATTTAATTTTTTAAGTAAAGAAAATATTTTTAATTAAAAAAAATTTTTTTTATATATTATTTTAAAAATTAATAATATTATAAAATATTTTACATGCATATTATTTTTATTAAAATTTTATATTTTAAAAAAATATATTTTAATTTTTATATATAAATTAATATGCATGTATTTTATATTTGTAAATGATTATATATTTATATTTTTATATTTTTTATGTACTAAATGAAATTCCACAACTGCATGTAGTTTTAGCATTAGGATTATTTATAACAAATTTTGATCCATCTAAATTTTCTAAATAATCTATTTTTCCATTTTTTATGTATTTAATACTTATGTGATCTACTATTAAATTTATATTTTTTTTTTTTATAATAATATCGTTTTTTTTAATTTTTTTTTCTATTTTAAATTCATATTTAAATCCATTGCATCCACCTCCTACTATATATATTCTAAAATATAATTTTTTTTTAGTAATTCTTAAAATTTTTTTTATTGAATTTTTAGTTAATTTTATATTGTACATTTTGTTTTAAAAAAAATATGTAAATTAAAATGATAAAAAATTCATTATATTTATATATACAAAAGTTTTTGACAATATGTTCATTATAATATCATTATAATTTGTTATGTATGCTATTTTTTCTATCACTTTTTTTTTTCCTTTTTTTATTTTATATTTTGTTTTTATTATGATTTCTTAAAAAAGTAGGTATATCTAAATAATCCATTTTTTTGCTTTTTTTAATATAATTTTTACTATCAACATTATTATTTTTTGTTTTTTTATTTTTATTTTTTTTTTTTAAATATTGATTTTGATATTTTAATAACATATTATCAGAATTTTTTTTTTTTGTATTGTTAATATTATAAATTTTTTCAGGAGAAATTCCTGTAGCTACTATAGTAACTCTTAACTCCTCTTTCATATCATCATCTAAAGATGTTCCTATAACTACTGTAGCATTTTCTGAAGAAAAATTTCTAATAGTATTTCCTACTATCTCAAATTCTTCTAATTTTAAATCTAATCCAGCCGTTATGTTTACTAGTACTCCTCTAGCTCCTGATAAATCTATATCTTCTAGTAATGGGCTAGAAACTGCCATTTCAGCTGCTTCTTCTGCTCTATTATCTCCTGAAGATACCCCTGTACCCATAATAGCATATCCCATTTCCGACATAACTGTTCTTACATCTGCAAAGTCTACGTTCATTAATCCAGGTTTAGTTATTAATTCAGCTATTCCTTGAACTGCACCATTTAATACATTATTTGCTGCTCTAAATGCATCTAATAAAGAAATACCTCTAGTTAAAACTTTTAGTAACTTATCGTTTGGTATTGTTATCAATGAATCTACATTTTTTGACAATTCCATTATACCTTGTTCTGCATATAACATCTTTTTCTTGCCTTCAAAACTAAAAGGTTTTGTTACCACTGCAACTGTTAATATACCCATATTTTTAGATATTTCAGCAATTACAGGAGCAGCACCTGTCCCAGTTCCTCCTCCCATTCCTGCAGCTATAAAAATCATGTCTGCTCCTTCCATTGCTGTTTTTAAAGATTCTTTATCTTCTTTTGCTGAACTTTTTCCTATTTCAGGGTTAGATCCAGCTCCAAGACCTCTAGTTATGTTTTTTCCTATTTGTATTGTTTGCTCCACTTCTATTTTTTTTAAAGCCTGAGAATCTGTATTAACAGCATAAAAATCTACTCCAGCTATTTTTTCTTTTATCATATGTTCTATAGCATTTCCACCACCCCCTCCTACTCCAACAACTTTTATTACTGCTTCTTTTATAGAATCTAAATTTTCGAACATTTTTTTCCCTTATTTTTTAGGTTATTGTTTAATTATCCATTTATTTATTTTATTTAAAATATTTTTTATAAAATTATTTTTTTTATCTATTTTATTAAACTTATTGTTTTTTTTTACATATTTTAAGATGCCAACAGATGTGGAGTATATAGGATCATAAATTTTTTTATTTTTATATTTTACATTTTTTGGGGTTGCTATTCTAACTTGTGTCAAAAAAATTTTTTTTGCGCAATGTTTCAAAAATTTTATTTTTGATCCACCTCCTGTTATTACTATACCTTTATTTATTTCTATTTCTTTTCCGGTATATTTATATATTTTTTTTTGAAATTTTATAATTTTTTTTTTTACTATATTTAATAATTCTACATATCTTGGTTCTATTACATCTATTAAACTTTGTTTAGTAATATTTTTTATTATTTTTCCATTTGCATCTAATATATTATTATTTTTTATATTTTTTAATATTGGAATAGTAGTACATCCATGATGTATTTTTATGTTTTCTGCTTTTTTATATGATATTGAAAATGCATATGCTATATCATTAGTTACTAATTCACTTGCATATGGTATTACATGATTATATATAGTATATCCATTATAATATATGCTTAAATCTATTGAATTACTCCCTATATCTATCATGCATACACCAAGTTTTTTTTCTTCTTCAGTTAAAACTGCTTCACTTGAAGCTATACCTGAAAATATTAGTTTGTTTACTTTTATTTTACATTTCTCTATAGATTTTTTTATATTTTTGTATATTTCTTTATGGCAGGTTATTAAATGTACTTTTCCTTTCATTCTCATTCCTGATAACCCTATTGGATTTTTTATTCCAGATCTTTTATCTATAGAATATTCTTGAGGAATTACATGTAACATTATGTGTTCATCATTTATTTTTATAGATTTTGCTGAATATATAACATTTTTTATATCTTTTTTTTTAATTTCTTTTCCAGATACTGGTATAATTCCAATTTCATTATGACACTTTATGTTTTTATGAGATATAGATAAATATGCTGATTTTATTTTATGTTGTGCCATTTTTTCTGCTTTTTTTATAGATTTTTTTATACAACTTTTTATAGATTCTAAATCATATATTCCTGTTTTATTTATTCCTTTAGATTTATTTTTTCCTATTCCTATAATTTTTATACTACTATTATAAATTTCTCCTATTAATGTAACTATTTTATTATGTCCTATTTCTATACTTGAAACTAATTTTTTTTCCATATTTTATGTCACTTTTATACTGTATTTTTTGTTTTTTTTTTATTTTTTTTTATATCATTTTTTAATATTTATTAAAATGTATTTTTTTTACTTCTTATTTCATTTTTATAAAAATTTTATAGTTCAAAAATTTTTTATAAACATTTAATAATTTTTTATTTTATATAAAAAATAATATTATATTTTTAATATTTTATTACTTTAATTATTTTTTTTTATTTCTGCTATTCTTAATATAGCGCTTCTAGATTTTATATTTTTTTTAATTTCTTCTTTTTTTGGTAATATTTTTTTAAAAATTTTTAATTTTTTTTTTGAATTTAGATTTTTTATTTCTTTATAAGTCATTGGAAGTTTATTAGGAATTTTTGTATCAACACTATTCAGTTTCATAAAATATTTTACTATTTTGTCTTCTAAAGAGTTAAAACTAATTACTAATAATTTTCCTCCATTAGACAAAATTTTTAATGAATCTTTTAATATTTTTTTTATACATTGCAACTCTTTGTTTATATAAATTCTTATTGCTCTAAAAGTTTTAGTTGATGGATTTTTTTTATTTTTTTTTTTATAAACAATTTTATTTATTATATTAGACAATTCTAAAGTTTTTTCTATTTTTTTTTTTTTTCTACATTCTACTATAGATCTTGATATTTTTTTTGCAAATTTTTCTTGACCAAATTTTTTTATTACTTTAAAAATTTTTTTTTCGCTACTTGTATTTATCCATGTTTTTGCTGATTTTCCATATGTTTGATTATATCTCATGTCTAAAGGTCCATTTTTAATAAATGAAAAACCTCTTTTTTTATTTTTTATTTGATTAGTAGAAAAACCTAGATCTAAAAGAATTCCATTTACTTTTTTTTTAATATTAAATTTTTTGGCATATTTTATTAAATTTTCAAAAGAATCATTTATAAATTTAAAATTTTTATTTTTTATTTTTTTAGAAAATTTTTTACTATCAGGATCTTTGTCTAAAGAATATAAAAATCCATTTTTTCCTATTTTTTTTAATATATTTTTTGAATGCCCTCCTGCCCCAAATGTACAGTCTATATATATTCCTTTTTTTTTTATTTTTAAAGATTCAATTACTTCTTTTAATAAAACAGGCACATGAAAATTTTTTTTTGACATATTTTTTGTTTTCTTATTTTTTATAAATATTTTAATAGATTTTTATATAAAGTATCTTTTATAAAATTATTTATTTATTATCTTTACTTTTAAAACGTTTATTAATTTAAATATATGTTTTTTTATTTTATTATTTAAATTACTATTATCATATAATTCTATTAAAACTATAGAAAGTTTTTCGTTTTTTTTTAAAGGTTCAGCTTTAATTTTCTTTATATTATAATCTCTTTGAGAAAATAATCCTATTACTCTAGATAAAACACCTGATTTGTTTTCTAACAATATGTATAAAATTTTTCTCATAAATTTTTCCTAACATTTTTTTAATATCATATTATTCATACCTAATCCTTTTATTTGCATAGGATACACATGTTCTGAATAATCTACTTCTATATCTAAAAATACTAATTTTTTTTTTTTAGTTTTTTTTAAAGCATATTCTATTTTTTCATACAATTCTTTTTTTTTATATATTTTTATACCTATATGACCATATGATTTAGATAATTTAGAAAAATTTGGTAAAGATTTCATGTATGATTGTGAATATCTACTTGAATAATTTATATCTTGCCATTGTCTTACCATTCCTAATACATTATTATTTAAATTTATTATCAAAATGGGTATTTTATATTGTTTAGCAGTAGATAGTTCTTGTATATTCATTTGAATGCTTCCATCTCCTGTTATGCATATCACATTTTTTTTAGGAAATGCTAATTTAACTCCTAAAGCTGCAGGAAAACCAAAACCCATAGTTCCTAAACCACCTGAATTTATCCAATGTCTTGGTTTTATAAAAGAATAATGTAAAGCTGTAAACATTTGATGTTGCCCTACATCAGATGTGATATATGCATTTCCTCTAGTTATTTTCCATATAGTTTCTATAACATATTGCGGTTTTATTTTTTTTGAGGATTTTTTATATTTTAAACTATTTATTCCTCTCCACAATTGTATTTTTTTCCACCAATTCTTTATATTATTTTTATATTTCTTAATTTTTAATATTTTTATTATTTTTTTTATAACATACTTTGCATCTCCTACAATAGATATTTTTGGTTTAATAGTTTTAGATATTGATGTAGGATCTATATCTATGTGTATAATTTCTGAATTAGGACAATATTTAGAAATATTATTTGTAGTTCTATCATCAAATCTAACTCCTATTGCTAGTATTACATCAGAATAATGCATTGCCATATTTGCTTCATAAGTTCCATGCATGCCAAGCATTCCTAAACATTGTTCATGTCTACCAGAAATTGATCCTAAACCCATTAAAGATGTAGTTATAGGAAAATTTAATTTTTCTAATAAAGTTAATAAATATTTGCTACAATTAGAATGTATTACTCCTCCTCCAACATATACAATAGGTTTTTTAGATTTTTTTAATTTTGTAAATATTTTTTTTATTTTTTTATATTTTACAAGTTTTTTATTATTAAATTTTATGTTTTTTTTTTTTATAAAAAATATTTTTTTTTTAATATTATTAGATAATATATTTTTAGGAATGTCTATTACAACTGGCCCTGCTCTACCTGAAGATGCTATATGAAAAGATTTTTCAAATGTTTTATATATTTCTGATGTATCTTTTATTAAAAAACTATGTTTTACTATTGGTCTAGATATTCCTATCATATCACATTCTTGAAAAGCATCACTTCCTATCAATGAAAAATCTACTTGACCTGATATTACTATGATCGGTATAGAATCCATATAAGCTGTTGCTATACCTGTGATTGCATTAGTTGCTCCAGGCCCCGAGGTAACTAATGCAACTCCTACTTTTCCTGTAGATCTAGCATATCCATCAGCCATATGTATTGCAGCTTGTTCATGTCTAACTAATATATGTTTTATATTTCCAATTCTTTTTATAGAATCATATATGTCAAGAACTGATCCTCCTGGATATCCAAATATATATTTTATTTTTTGTTTTATTAAAAATTTTACTACTATATCAGATCCTAACATATTTTTTCCTTTATAATAATTCTTAAAAATACAAATTTATATTTTTTTATAACAACATTTTATTTTACATATATTTTTTAATTTAGTAAAAATTTTAATAATAAATTTTTGATAAATTAATTTATTTTTTTTAAAAAAATATTTTATAATTTTTATTAATATATATTTATATAACAATTTTTATAAGTATTTTAGTTAAAATTTATTTTTTATATATTTTGTTTATTTATATAAAAATATTTATTAGTAAATATTATCATATAATTTTATAAAATGTTTTTAAAATATTTTTATAGGAGATTATAGTGTTATATTTTATCAAGAACTTTAAGACATACTTTTGTACAATTTTTTTAGTTTATTTGATTATTTTTGTTAATTCTGCTTTTTGTTATAAATATAAAAAAAATAACATACATAATGAATACATTCCTAGTTTATCAAAAACTATAGACAAAGTTATGCCATCTATAGTAAGTATAGATGCTGAAGGATCAAAATTATTTAATAAAAAAAAGAAAAAGAAAACAAATAATTATAAATTTAAAAACATATACAAACATAACAAAAAAAAATTTGAAAAAAAATATTTTAATTCTTTAGGATCAGGAATAATAATAGATTCAAAAAATGGTTATGTAGTTACTAATAGCCATGTTGTTAAAGATACATATAATATAGAAGTTAAATTAAATGATGGTAGAATATTTAAAGCAGAAATAATTGGTATAGATGATAGTTCTGACATAGCTTTAATAAAATTAAAAAAAGCAAATAATTTAGTGTCTATAAAATTTTTTGATTCTGATAAAGTTAGAGTAGGAGATTATACAATTGCTATAGGAAATCCATATGGATTAGAAAATACAGTAACATATGGAATTGTTTCTGCTATTGGTAGAAGCGGTCTTAATATTGAAAATTATGAAAATTTTATTCAAACAGATGCATCTATTAATAGAGGTAGTTCAGGGGGAGCTTTAATAAATTTAAATGGTCAGCTTATTGGATTAAATACTGCAATTTTGTCTCCAAAAGGAGGTAATATAGGAATAGGTTTTTCTATACCATCTAACATGGTAAAAAATTTAATAAATCAAATAAAAAAATATGGAAAAGTTCAAAAAAGAGAATTAGGTATAATAGGAATTGAAATTAATGAAGAAATATCAAATTCTATGAATTTGAATGTAAACAAAGGAATTTTTGTTAGTCAAGTTGTATCAGATTCAATTGCAGAAAAAACTGGTATAATTTCAGGAGATGTAATAATTTCAATGAATAAAAAATTAATAAAAAGCTTTCTTTCTTTTAAAGCAGACGTTTATTCTAATCCTATAGATAAAGAGATAGAATTAGAAATAATACAAAATGGAAAAATGAAAAAAATTTTTATAAAAAAAGAAGATTTTAAATTGTTTAATATGAACAATAAAAATATATATAAAAAAATACCAGGTTTATTAATATCTATTGTTAATAAAAATGGAAATAATTTTGTTAAAGTTAAATATGTAAAGTTTAATAGTTATGCATATAAAGCAGGATTTAGAAAAAATGATATTATAATAAATATAAATAATAATAATATATATAATTTTTCTACATTAGACAATTTTGTATCTAAAAAAAATTTTTTGTCAGTATTTTGTATAAAAAGAGGAAATAACAATATATATTTGTTTATGCAGTCTTAAAAGATCTTTTTTTTGTTCTTCCGATAAAACTTTGTCAGAAGAACAAAAAATATTTTTATTTAAATTTTCTTAAAATTTTGTTTATTTTTGTTTTATTTAATGTTTTATTATCTACTTTCTTTACTATTATTGCACAATATAAACTATGTGTATTATCTTTAGAAGGTATAGATCCAGGAACCACTACAGAGTTTTTTGGTACTTCTCCATAATGTATTTCACCAGTTTTTCTATTATATATTTTTGTGCTTTGACCTATGTATACTCCCATTGAAATTACTGATCCTTTTCCTATTATAACCCCTTCTACTATTTCTGATCTTGCCCCTATAAAACAATTGTCTTCTATTATAGTTGGATTGTTTTGTATAGGTTCAAGAACTCCTCCTATTCCTACTCCTCCTGATATATGTACATTGTCTCCTATTTGAGCACATGACCCAATTGTAGACCATGTATCTATCATAGTATTTTTTCCTATATATGCTCCTATGTTTATATAACAAGGCATAAGAACACTTTTTTCATTTATAAATGATCCATATCTTACAGTAGCCTGAGGAACTACTCTTACTTTTTCTTTTTCAAATTGTTCATCATGATAATCTGTATACTTTAATTTTATTTTATCATAATATGTAGTTTCTAAACTATGAATTATTTTATTTTTTGATAAAATAAATTTTAATAGTATTGCTTTTTTTATCCATTCGTTAGTTTTCCATGTACTTTTTATTTTTTCTGATACTCTAATAGATCCATTATCTAACATTTTAATTACTTTATTTATGGAATTTATTAGATCTTTATTTTTATCTTTTATGTTTATTTCTTTTCTTTTTTCGTATGCATTTTCTATTATATCTATTATTTTTTGCATAAATTTCTCTTATTATACTGTTTAATTTTTAAAACAATTTTATAAATAAAATTTTATTATAGCATTTTTTTATTTTTTGTTTATCAATATTTTATCTATCTTTTCATCTTTTTGAATAGTCAAAATTTTACAACCTGTGTTTGTAACTACTATAGTATGTTCATATTGAGCCGAATAGCTTTTATCTTTAGTTTTTATTGTCCATCCATCCTTACAGCAATATACTTCTTTATTTCCAAAATTTATCATAGGTTCTACAGTAAAAGCCATACCTTTTTTTAAAACAGTTTGTTGATTATTGTTATAATGCAATATTTGAGGGCTTTCATGAAATTTTTTTCCTATTCCATGACCACAATATTCTTCAACTATAGACAATTTTTTTTTTGATATATACTTTTGTATGTGTTTTCCTAATTTTGAAATTTTTGTACCTGGTTTTATCAATTTTAATGCTATATATAAACTTTTTCTTGTTGATTTACATAATTTTTTGTATTTTTTATTTACATTTCCTACCAAAAACATTTTTGAAGCATCTCCATGATATCCATTTTTTATTATCGATACATCTATGTTTACTATATCCCCATTTTTTAATTCATTTTTACTTGGTATTCCATGACACACTACATCATTTACAGATATACAAGTGGATTTAGGAAATCCTTTATAACCTAGACAAGCTGGTATAGCTTTTTGTTTATTTATTATATAATTATGACATATTTTGTCTATTTCTTCGGTAGTAATTCCTATATTTACATATTTTTTTATCATTTCTAGAACTTCTGCTGTTAATTTCCCAACGATTTCCATTTTTTCTATTTCTTCTTTAGTTTTTATCTTTATTCTTTTCATACTATAATTTTTATTATTTTATTTTATTTAAAATTTTATTTTAATTTATAATATAATATAAAATAAGTTTTATATAAATGTTTTGAAGTTCTTATATTTTTATACAAAAAATTTTTAAAGGATAACATTTAATGAAATCTATATCTATGAAAGACATGTTGAATTCTGGAGTACATTTTGGTCATCAAACTAGATATTGGAATCCAAAAATGAAACCATTTATATTTGGATCTCAAAATAAAGTTCATATAATAAATTTAGAAAAAACTTTACCTTTATTTAATAATGCTATTTTAGAATTAAAAAAAATGTGTTATAAAGGCAATAAAATTTTGTTCGTAGGCACTAAAAAGGTAGCATCCGATATAATAAAAAAAACTGCTATTTCATGTAAACAATTTTATGTAAATAATAGATGGCTAGGAGGTATGCTTACTAATTGGAAAACAGTAAGACAATCTATAAAAAGACTGAAAGATTTAGAATTAGAATCTTTAGATGGAACTTTTAAAAAGCTTACAAAAAAAGAAGTATTACTTAAAATGAGGAAATTGAAAAAGTTAGAAAGTAGTTTAGGTGGAATAAAAAATATGGGCGGGCTCCCTGATGCACTATTTATAATAGATGCTAATTATGAAAAAATTGCTATTTCTGAGGCTAAAAATTTAGGTATTACAATATTTTCAATAGTAGATACAAATTCTAGTCCTGATGGTATAGATTTTATAATACCTGGAAATGATGATTCTATAAGATCTATAAAATTATATTTAAAAATTATTAAAAGAGCTATATGTATTAAAAATAATAAGATTATAAAAAAAATGTAAAATTGTTTTTTAATAATATAGACATATAATTATATTTTTTAACATATTTAGGAAATAATTTTATGAGCAAAGTTTCTTATAGCATAATTAAAAAATTAAGAAAAAAAACTGGAATAGGAATTTTAGAATGTAAAAAAGAAATAATAAATACAAAAGGAAATATAAAAAAAGCAATTTTTAATTTGAGAAAAAGAGGTATTGTAAAAGCTGAAGAAAAAAAAACGAAAAAAACTAATCATGGAATTGTTTTATCTTCTATAAAAAATAATTTTGGTATAATTTTAGAAATAAGATGTCAGACAGATTTCGTTTCTAAAGGAAAATATTTTTATGAATTTGGAAAAAAAGTATTAAGATATTCTATAAAAAATTTTTGTAAAGACATAAATATAGTAAAAAAAATTTTTGAAAAAGATAGAATTGAAATATTGAATAAAGTTAATGAAAATATTTTAATTAATAGATTAGTACATATTTCAGGAAAAAATATTTATAATTATGTGCATTGTAATAGAATAGGAGTGCTAATATCTGTAGATAAGAAAAATAATTTTAAAAAAAAAGATATAGATAAAGATATTATAAAGCAGATTTCCATGCATATAGTAGCTAAAAATCCTAAATATTTAAATTTTGATGATATATCTGAAGATACTATTAAAAAAGAAACAATAATTCAATCAGAATTAACTAAAAAATTGAAAAAACCTAAAAAATATTTTGATATAATAGTAAAAGGAAAAGTTAGAAAATTTTTTTCCAATATAATATTGTTGGAACAACATTTTGCTATTGATGAGAAAAAAACTATAGAGCAGTTCTCTGAAGAAAATAATATTATTATAAATAATTTTGTAAGATTAGAAATTTAAAATATATTAAATATTTTATTTGAAATTTTTTAGAAGCTGTTTAATACAGCTTCTATATAAATTTTTAAAGTTTTAATATTTTTTTTAATTTAATACAAAAAAGTATATAATATAAATATTTTAATATATTTAGTTAGTTTTATTATTTTTTTTTAAAATATTTTGTTGAGGTATATTTTGATAAATTATGCTAAAGATTATGCTACAAAAAAAATGATTAGTTGCATAAACATTTTTCAAGAAAAAATAGATTCAATAAGAGCAGGTATAGCTAGTGTTTCCCTAATAGAAAATATTTCTATAGAATACTATGGTAAAAAAGTTTTTTTAGATAAGATTTCTAGAATTATTGTATATAATACAAAAACTTTAAAGATAAGTTCTTTTGATAAATCTTTGAATAACAACATAGTAAAATCTATTTTGCAATCTAATATTGGATTAAGTGCTTATATAAAAGATAATGATGTTTTTGTTTCTATTCCATTTTTTACTAAAGAAAAAAGAATTAAATTAATAAAATTTGTTTATAAAGAAGGTGAAAAAGCAAAAGTTAATGTGAGAATTGTTAGAAGAAATATTAATATAAAATTCAGTAAAATGTATTTAAATAAAAATATTGATAAAGATACTAAATACAGAATAGAAAAAGTAATACAAAAAATAACAGATAATTTTATAGAAAAAATTGATTCTATATTATATTTAAAAAAAAAATCTTTAGAAAATACCTAATTATTTTATTAAATATATTGTTAAAAATGTTTATTTTTTTTTAAATTATATTTTATTTTTTATTTTATGTATTATATTGTTTATATAATTTAATTTTTTTTTATATATTTTAATAAACATATGATAAATTACAAAAAATTATTAATATTTTCTATATATAAAAATCCAATGTTATTGATAGACAAAGTGATATATATTAAAAAAAATATTTTTATAAAATCCTTTAAAACTATTAAAAAAGATGATTTTTTTTTGAAAAGACATTTTTTTAATATTTCTAAGCCAGTTTATCCAGGAGTTTTAATTTTGGAATTTTTACATCAATCTGCATTAATATTAATTTCTAAAAGTAAAAATTTTAATAAAGATAAAATAATTTATTTATCTAAAATAAAATCCGCGAAATTTTTTTTTCCAATTTTATATAAAGATAATTTGTTTGGAAATGTAAGTATTGTAAGAAAAATTTTAAATATATATATGTTTGATGGAAAAGTAATAGTAAGAAATAAAGTAGCGTGTTTTTCTAGATTTATTTGTGTTGTTAAATAATTTTTTATTAAAAATATTTTATTAGAGATTTTATGAAAAATTTTCAGTTTGTACATTTAAATTTAAGATCAGATTATTCTATTGTAGATGGTTTTAATAAACCTAATGTTTTATTAAAAAGAGCTTTTGATTTTAATATGAAATCTTTAGGAATAAACGACTTTGGTAATATGTTTGGAATATTAAAATTTTATAACATTTCACATTATTATGGTATAAAACCAATATTAGGAATTAGTATAGTAGTAAAATTTTCTACAGAATATATAAAAGTAATTTTGTTTGCAAAAAACAATTTTGGATACAATAATTTAATTGTAATATCTTCAGAATTTCAAAAAAATAATTTATATAAAAAAAAAAAAAAATATTATATTAATTCAAATTTTTTAAAAAATTATAGTGAAGGATTATTGTTAATAATAAATTTTGATTATTTTTATAAATTTTATAGCTCTTTGAAAAAAAAAAATATTAATATTTTAAAAAAATATATAAATTTTTGTAAAAAATATTTTTATGATTCTTTTTATTTAGAAATAAATAGAATAAAAATGTATAATGAAGAATTTTTAATATATAAAATATTAAAAATTTCTTATAATTATAACATTCCTGTAGTAGCTACTAATAAAGTTCGTTTTATTAATAAAAATGATTTTAATATTCATAAAATAAGAGTTTGTATAAGTAAGGGAATTCCTTTATCTAATATAGGAAAAGATTACAAATATACTAAAAATCAGTATTTTAAGTCTGAAATAGATATGTTAAATATGTTTTTAGACATACCAAATTCTATAAAAAACAGTATTGAAATATCTAAAAGATGTAATGTAATTATAAATTCAAAAAAATACTTTTTACCAAAATTTTTAAAAAGCAATGTTTCTTCAGAAAAATTTTTAATAAAACAATCATATCATGGAATTAAAACAAGATTAAAGAATATTTATTCAAAAAAAAAAATAAAAAAGAATATTTTAAGAAAATATTATGAAAGATTATCTTATGAATTAAAAATAATAAACAAAATGGGTTTTTCCGGATATTTTTTGATAGTTATGGAATTCATATTATGGGCTAAAAAAAATAATATTTTTGTTGGTCCTGGAAGAGGGTCAGGAGCTGGGTCTTTAGTTGCTTATTCTTTATATATAACAGAAATTAATCCTATTGATTTTGATTTATTGTTTGAAAGATTTTTAAATCCAGAAAGATTATCTATGCCTGATTTTGATGTAGATTTTTGTATGGATAAAAGAGATGAAGTAATTTCTCATATTTCTAAAGTATATGGAGAAGACTATGTATCTCAAATAATTACTTTTGGTACTATGTCAGCTAAATCGGTAATAAGAGACGTAGGTAGAGTTTTAGGATATCCATATGGTTTTATAAACTATATATCTAAATTAGTTCCAATGAGTTTTGGTATTACTATTAAAAAAGCATTTAAAAATCAAAAATATTTAAAAAGATTATATGAAAAAGATAAAGATGTAAAATTTTTAGTAAATGTATCTAAAAAATTAGAAGGAGTTATAAAAAATGTAGGAAAACATTCAGGAGGTATAATAATATCTCCTAATAAGATTATAAATCATGTTCCTTTATATTTTGATAAGGATTGTTATAATTCTATAACTCAATTTGATAAAAACGACTTAGAAAAAATTGGACTTATAAAGTTTGATTTATTAGGATTGAGAACTTTAACAATTATACAAAATACTTTATTAATTATAAAAAAAAATAATTTTAATAAATTTAATAAAATAGATATAAATAGAATAAATTTAAATGATAAGAATGTTTTTAAACTTTTTGATTCTGCTAATACAATAGCTATATTTCAATTAGAATCTAGAGGAATGCAAGATTTAATAAGAAAAATGCGTCCTAGTTCTTTTGAAGATATAATAGCTTTAGTAGCATTATTTAGACCTGGACCTCTACAATCTGGAATGGTAAAAAATTTTATTAATAGAAAAAATGGAAAAGAAAAAATATATTACCCTGATAAGAATTGGCAAGATATTTCATTAAAACCAATTTTAAAATCTACCTATGGAATAATTTTATATCAGGAGCAAGTAATGAAAATAGCTCAACTTTTATCTGATTATACTTTAGGAAATGCAGATATTTTTAGAAGAGCTATATCTAAAAAAGATCCAGAAGATATGAAAAAGCAAAGATTTTTTTTTCAAAAAGGGGCATTAAAAAAAGGAGTAGATAAAAAATTTTCTTCAAAAATTTTTGATCTATTAGAAAAGTTTGCTGGATATGGATTTAATAAATCTCATTCTGCTGCGTATGCTCTTATAACATATCAAACTATGTGGTTAAAAACATATTATCCTTCAGAATTTATGACTTCAGTAATGAACGCAGAAATAGATAAAATAAATAGATTAACTACACTTATAGATGAATGCAGAAGAATAAAAATAAATATTATTTCTCCTAATATAAATTTTAGTTTGTATAAATTTTATGTAAAAAAAAATAGCATAATATATGCTTTAGGAGCTATTAAAGGAATAGGAATATCTTCTATTAAAGTTATAATAAAAGAAAGAAAAAAAAATGGTATTTTTAATAATATATTAGATTTTTGTATTAGAACTGTTTGCAAAAAAATTACTTTTTCTATATTAGAAAAATTAGTTTTTTCCGGATCTTTTGACTGTTTTAATATGGATAGAAATATTTTAAAAGAATCTTTAAAAAATATAATTAAATTGTCAATACAATATGTAAGAAATAAAAATTTTGTTCATAATGATTTGTTTTCTAATATATATAAAGATTATATAAATATAATAGAATTTAAAAAAAAGAACTGTTTAAATTTTACAATAGACGAAAAAATTAAAAAAGAATATTTATCTTTAGGTCTGTATTTAAATTTACATCCTGTTTCTCAATATTTAAAAGAAATAAAAAAATATAAAAAAATTGTTAGAATAAAAAAATTAAATAAAAAAAAATTTTTAAACAGAATAGTGTCAATTTTTGGAATAATAACTTCTTATAGAAAAATTATTTCTAAAAATAATAATGAAATAATTTCAATAATTTTAGATGATTGCTTTTATAAAATTGAAGTTATTATTTTTAATTATTTTGAAAAAGAATTTAAATCATTGATAAAAAAGCAAGAAATAATATTAGTAACAGGAAAAATAGTTTTTGACAAATTTGTAAATAAATTCAGAGTTATATCTAATAATATTAATAATATAGAAGAATTAAGAAATAAAAATTTAAAAAAAATTATAATATTTATAGATGTTTTTATTATAAAAGAAATTATTGAAAAAAACATTTTTTTATTATTAAAAAAATATAATTATGGAAATTTGATTATAAAAATATATAAAAATAGTTTATATAATAGAAAAAAATATAATTTATTAAAAAAATTATTAATTTTTCCTAAAAATGAACTTTTTAATAAGTTAGAACTATTTTTAGGAAAAAATTTTTTTAAAATTTTATATAAATAATTTTTTTTTTATAATTTTTTCAATTTTATTTATAGATATTAGTTTTTTTATATTAGATATTCTATTTTTATACTCTACAACATTTTTTTTTAAATTTTTTTTATTAATAGTTATTATATGAGTTATGCCAATTAAATCTGATTCAAAAAACATTTTTCCTGGAGAAATTTTTCTATCTTCTATAATAGCTTCTATATTATTTTTTTTTAAATTTTTATAAATATTTTCTGATATTTTATTTACTTGTGTTTCTTTATGTTTATTTATTGGTAATATTATTACTTGAAATGGAGATATTATATTAGGCCATATAATTCCATTTTTGTGATAATTTTGTTCTATTATAGCTGGAATTAATCTACTTATTCCTATTCCATAGCATCCCATTTTTATAATTTTTTTTTTTTTCTTTTTATTTATTATAAAAAAATTATTTTTTTTAGAATATTTTTTACCAATTTGAAATATATGTGCTATTTCAATACTTTTTTTTATTTTATATTTTTCTTTTAAAAATATTTTTTTTTTGTTTAAAAATTTTTCTATTTTTTTATTTTTATTTACCTTATTATATATATAAAAAGATCTATTTTTTAATATATTTGAATCTATTATTATTTTATTTTTTTTTTTTAATATTTTTTTTAGTGTTTTTATGTTGTTATAAAATTTTATTATATTTTTTTTTTTTTCTAATTTAATTGTACTGTCATTATAACATTTTTTTATTTTTTTAATATCTATAGTATAATTTTTATATATCATTGCTAAAATATGTTCTTTTTTTTTATAAGATTTAATTAAAAATATTTTTACAAAATTATTTTTTTTTTTTGTTATTTCATTATTATTTTTTTTTTTTTTAGATATTTTTTTTACAGATATTTTTTTTGCAATGTTGTTTTTGTTTGATGTAAGTATATAATTTTCTCCAGTATTACAAACCGAATGAAATTCATGTGATATATTTCCACCCATTTTTTTTGATTCTGTTTTTATTATGTAAAATTTTATTTTTAAACAATTAAAAATTTTTATATATGATTTATAAATTTTTAAGTATGTTTTTTTCATAGACTCATTGTCAATATGAAACGAATATGCATCTTTCATAATAAATTCTTTGGATCTTATTATTCCAGATTTAGGTCTTATTTCATCTCTATATTTAGTTTGTATCTGATAAAATATTATTGGCAGTTTTTTATATGATTTTATTTCTTTTGAAAATATAAACGTAGAAATTTCTTCGTTAGTTGGAGAAAGTATAAATTTTTTTTTTTTTCTGTCTGATACTTTAAATAATTCTTTTCCAAAAATTTTTTCTCTTCCACTTTTTTTCCATAATGATAGTCGTTGTAAAACAGGCATTAATATTTCTATAGCACCATTTTTTTCCATTTCTTTTCTTACTATTTTCTTTATTTTTTTTATTATTCTTACTCCTAAAGGTAAAAAAGCATATATACCTGACGATATTTTTCTTATTAGACCCGATTGTAACATTAATTTGTTACTAGTTATTTTATCTCCATTTTTTTTTTTTATAAAAAAAAATAAGTATTTACTTGTTCTCATATTACGTTCTCAATATAATTTTATTAATATTTTTGTATAGTAAAATTTATTTATTAAAATTTTATTATATATTTTAAAGTATTTTAATTATATAATATTTTTTATATAATTTAACTTGATAATTTATTATAATATATTTTAGGTAAATTATGTCTGAAAATAACTTTGATGAAGATAAAACTGAGCAGCCTACTGAACATAAATTAAAAAAAGCTAAATCAGAAGGTAACAGAATAAATTCTAAAGAATTAAACTTTTTATTATTTTTGTGTATAAATTTCTGTATAATTTATATATTTAAAAATAGTATTTATACAAATTTTATAAATTTTTTTACAAAAAGTTTTACATTCAATTTTATTTCTATAAAAGAAGACATTTTTTTTAATATTAAAAATTTAATGCAAGAAAAGATTTTATATTTTTTTTGTTGTTTATTTGTCCCTTTATTAACAAACATGTTAATACCATTTTTGTATGGAAAAGTTGCATTTAACATAAAAAACACATATTTTAATTTTAAAAAATTAAATTTATTAAATGGAATTAAAAAAATGTTTTCTTATAATATATTTTTAGAAATAATTAGAATATTAATAAAATTTTTTTTTATAATATCAATTTTTTCATTTTTCATATACAAAAAGATTTTTGAAATATTAAATATTTTTTTTATAAATGATACTGATGTTAATATTTTATATTTTTTTGAAATGTTTACTTTCTTTTGTTTAATAGGAATTTTTTCTTTTGTTCCTATATCTATTATAGATTTTTTTTTAGAATATAATAAATATTATAATAACTTAAAAATGTCTAGACATGAAATTTTAGAAGAGTTCAAAGAAATAGAAGGAAATCCAAATGTTAAAAATATTTTAAAAAGAAGAATAAGAGAAAAATTTAATATTTTGAAAAATTCTAATATCTCTCAATCAGATGTTATTTTAATAGATCCATTAAATAATATTTGTGTAGCGATTAAATATGATATGAATACTATGAATGCTCCAAAAATATTAAGAAAAATTTCTAAAAAAGAAACATATAACATAAAAAAAATTGCAAACTCAAAAATGATACCTATTCTTAAAAATACGGAAATTACTACTAAATTATACAAATATGGACAATCAGGAAAATACATTCCAGAAAATTTATACGTATCAGTAGCAGAAGTTATAAACTGGTCATGGAAAATGAAAAAATGGATGTTGTCAGGTGGAAAAAAACCAATATTTATTAAAAAAAATTTATAAATAAATTACAAAAAATTTAGAGACTATAAGATATGATATTAAATTCTTCAATATTCAAAAATGTATTAAAAGATATTAAAAAAATTAGTTGGAAATTATTTTACGCTCCAACAATATTGTTAATGTTATTATCTATGATGATATTACCATTACCTCCATTTTTGTTAGACATATTTTTTACTTTTAATATAGTACTTTCTATTATGATTCTTTTATCATCTATGTTTACTAAAAATACCATAGAATTTATATCTTTTCCTACTATATTATTATTTTCTACATTGTTAAGATTGTCATTAAATATAGCTTCTACTAGAATAATTTTAATACATGGTCATAAAGGTTCTTCATCTGCTGGAAATGTTATAGAATCTTTTGGGCATTTTTTAGTAGGAAATAATTTTTCAGCAGGAATAGTAATTTTTATAATACTTATTATAATAAATTTTATAGTAATAACAAAAGGATCAGGTAGAATAGCTGAAGTTGGAGCTAGATTTGCATTAGATGGAATGCCAGGAAAACAAATGGCTATAGATGCAGATTTGAGTTCTGGGTCTATAGGAGAGAAAGAGGCTATATATAGAAGAAACAAAGTTTCCCAGGAAGCTGATTTTTATGGTTCTATGGATGGTGCAAGCAAATTCGTTAGAGGAGATGCTATAGCTGGTATATTAATTATGTTGGTAAATATAATAGGAGGAGTATTAGTTGGTACAATACAACATAATATGAATTTTTATAAAGCTATTGAAACTTATTCTCTTTTAACTATAGGAGATGGTTTAGTTGCGCAAATTCCATCTTTATTAATATCTACTTCTGCTGGTGTTATGGTTACTAGAATAAGTACAAAAAAAAATATTAGTGAACAAATTGTAAGTCAATTATTTAATAGTTTTAAAACATTTTTTTTTAGTAGCATTGTATTACTAATTTTTGGCTCAATATCAGGTATGCCCCATATAATTTTTTTATTAGCTTCTTTTATTTTATTTATATTTGGATTAATTTTATATTATAAAAATTATTATAGTAAAAAGTTAATTTATAAAAAAATTGATAAATTTAAAAAAGAAATTGAAGAAGCATCTTGGAAAGATGTAGTTATAGAAGATACTATAAAAATAGAATTAGGTAAAAAAATATATTATTCTTTAAACAAAATAAAAAAAAATTATTTAATTAATAAAATTCAAGCTATTAGAAAAAATTTTGCTAGTAAAATTGGTTTTTTGCCCTCTTCTATAAATTTAAAAAATAATTTTTTTATAAATAAATACGAATATATAATATTTATAAAGGGAGTAGAATTTTATAGAGGTAAACTATTTTATAATCTATTGATGATAATTAATAATAATCAAAAAATTAAACTTTCTTTTCCTTACGTAAAAAAATGTATAGATCCTGTATACAACATGAAAGCATTTTGGATAGATAAAAAATATAAAGAAAAAGCAAAAAAAATGAACTTTACTATTATAGATTCCATATCTGTTTTAACTGCTAATCTAAATAATATTTTAAAACAAAATTTAGATGAACTTTTAGGTTGCTATGAAACTCAAAAACTATTAGAAAATGTAAATTTTAAAATGCCAAAGTTAATAGATGATTTTATTCCTAATACAATTAGTTTATCTATTTTCAATCAAATACTAAAAAATTTATTACATGAAAATATATATATAAGAGATATTAAAACTATTATAGAAACTTTAATACATAATTCTTCTGTTACAAAAAATCCTAATGAATTAACTAGTATAGTTAGAATTTCATTAGGAAAGTTTATTTCTCAGCAAATTTTTAAAAATAATAATAAAATTAAAGTTATAAGTTTAGACAGTGAATTAGAAAGAATATTAGAAAGTTCTATTAATAATAAAGATGTATTTGAACCAGATCTAGCTAATAGAATATTATTACAAACTAAATTAGCTATAGAAAATCAAATAAATATTAATGGATTTTTAGTTCTTATAGTAAATCATTCATTAAGATTTATTTTATCTAAATTTTTAAGGCAAAAATTTTCTATGCTTCATGTTTTATCTTTTTTAGAAATACCTAATAATTTAATTATAAAATCCACTAGCATTATAGGAAAAATGTAATTTTATATAAAAAAATATTTTTTTATTTTATATATTTTTAATAATTTTTATTCCTAATAAATTTAATCCTATTTTTATTATTTTTGAAATTATTATAATTAATTTTATTCTACTCATTTTAACTTTTTTATTTTTTTCATATATAATGTAATATTTTTCATAAAATTTTGAAAAATTAGAAGATAAATTATATAAATAATTGCATAATATATTTGGATAACTATTTTTTAATATATCATTTATTGTTTCTTCAAATTGTAAAATTTTTATAGACATTTTTCTTTCTTCTGAATTTGTAATAATAATTTTTTCTTTTATTTTATTAATATTTACTTTAGATTTTTTTATTATTGATAAAATTCTAGAATATGCATATTGTATATATATAGAAGTATTGCCATCTAACTTTAGTACTTCTTTCCAATTAAAAACATAATTTCTTTTTCTATTTTTAGATAATTCAAAATATTTTATTGAACCTATCCCAATTATTTCTGATATTTTTTCTAATTTTTTTTTATATATATTTTTATTTTTTTTTAAAATTATTTTTTTAGATTTTTTTATTGATTTTTTTATTAAATCATACAATTTTATTGTTTTACCTTTTCTTGTCATAAAAGGTTTATTTTTTTTATTTAATATAGTTCCGAATTCATAATGACTTACAGGTAAATTTTTAGATATATATTTTGCTTTTTTAGATATCTCTAAAATTTGCTCTAAGTGTCTTTTCTGTCTATAATCTATAAAATATATTATTTTATCCGCTTTAATAACATTTGATCTATATTTTATACATGCAATGTCTATAGTAGAATACAAAAATGTCTTATCTCTATTTTGTATTATTACTCCCATTTTTTTTCCTAATTTGTTTTTAAACTTTTTTAAATAAACTATAATTTTTCCATTTTTTTCCTTTGCAATTTTTTTTTTTTTAAGATCCAGTATTATATCTTTTAGCATGTTTTTATAAAAACTTTCTCCTTTTACATGTTTAGATTTTAAAGTTATGTTCAAAATTTTGTAAATTTTTTTATTTTCTAACAAAGTTTTTTTAACTATTTTTTTCCAAATTGATATATATTTTTTATTGTTTTTGTACATTTCTAATAAAGATTTTTTAGATCTTTTTCTAAAATTTTTGCAACTATTAAACATTTTTTTAGATTTTTTATAAATATCTTCTAACGTTTCTAGTTTTATTTTTGATATATTTTTTATTTTTTTTTTTTTTATATATGCTATTAACATTCCATATTGATGACCCCAATCACCTATATGATTTTCTCTTATTACTTTGTGTCCTAAAAATTCCATTATTCTTACAATAGAATCTCCTATAACAGTAGATCTAATATGACCTACATGCATATTTTTAGCTATATTTGGAGAAGAATAATCTACAATAATTTTTTTTCTATTTTTTTTTTTTATTTGTAACCTTCTACATAAAAACATTTTTTCTAACTTTTTTTCAATAAATTTTGAATTTATAAAAAAATTTATAAAACATGGATAAGAAACAGTAACTTTTTGTAAAATACTTTTTCTGTTTATTTTTTTTGCTACATTTTCTGCGAATTTTTTAGGATTTTTTTTTAATTTTATTGCTATTTTCATAATTCCATTAGACTGATAGTCTGATTTTTGATTTTTTGAAGATTTTACAATTATTGGATTGCATGACTTATTTGCACCATTTAATATTAATGATTTTATTGTTTCTTTTATTATTTTTTTTTTAATATACATGTTTTTACAAAAAATTTTAATTAACATATAATAATAATATTATATTATTTTTTTTTTTTCATATTTTTTAAATATATTTTTTGAAAAGTTTTTTTTAAAAAATTAAAGTAAAAATTGTTGACAAAACTGTAAAAAGAATATAATCTTATTAAAGTAAATTAATAAATGTTCTTTAAAAAAATATTAGAAAATTTGTGTGGGCACGTCTTTTAATTAAGAAAATATTTTAATGTTTTCAACGATTTAAGTAATAAGAAACAAGTTTTTGTAATTGAAGAGTTTGATCATGGCTCAGATTGAACGCTGGCGGCAAGCCTAACACATGCAAGTCGTGCGGCAGCGAAAAAAGTTTTTATAATTTTTGTCGGCGAGCGGCAAACGGGTGAGTAATATCTGGGGATCTACTTAGAAGAGGGGGATAACTGTTGGAAACGACAGCTAATACCGCATAATGTTTTAGAACTAAAGTAGGGGATCTTTATTTATATAAAGACCTTACGCTTTTAAATGAACCCAGACGAGATTAGCTTGATGGTGTGGTAAAGGCATACCATGGCTATGATCTCTAGCTGGTCTGAGAGGACAAACAGCCACACTGGAACTGAGATACGGTCCAGACTCCTACGGGAGGCAGCAGTGGGGAATATTGCACAATGGGCGAAAGCCTGATGCAGCTATGCCGCGTGTATGAAGAAGGCCTTTGGGTTGTAAAGTACTTTCGTTAAGGAAGAAAAGTAGTAGACTAATAATCTTTTACTGTGACGTTACTTAAAGAAGAAGCACCGGCTAACTCCGTGCCAGCAGCCGCGGTAATACGGAGGGTGCTAGCGTTAATCAGAATTACTGGGCGTAAAGAGCACGTAGGTTGTTTATTAAGTCAGATGTGAAATACCTGAGCTTAACTTAGGAACTGCATTTGAAACTAATAAACTTTTAGAGTATCGTAGAGGGAGGTAGAATTCTAGGTGTAGCGGTGAAATGCGTAGATATCTAGAGGAATACCTGTGGCGAAAGCGACCTCCTGGACGAATACTGACACTGAGGTGCGAAAGCGTGGGGAGCAAACAGGATTAGATACCCTGGTAGTCCACGCCGTAAACGATGTCGACTTGGAGGTTGTTTCCTAGAGATATGACTTCCGAAGCTAACGCGATAAGTCGACCGCCTGGGGAGTACGGTCGCAAGGCTAAAACTCAAATGAATTGACGGGGGCCCGCACAAGCGGTGGAGCATGTGGTTTAATTCGATGCAACGCGAAAAACCTTACCTGGTCTTGACATCCATAGAATTTTTTAGAGATAAGAAAGTGCCTTTTTTAGGAACTATGAGACAGGTGCTGCATGGCTGTCGTCAGCTCGTGTTGTGAAATGTTGGGTTAAGTCCCGCAACGAGCGCAACCCTTATCTTCTGTTGCCATCAGGTAAAGCTGGGAACTCAGGAGAGACTGCCGGTTATAAACCGGAGGAAGGTGAGGACGACGTCAAGTCATCATGGCCCTTACGACCAGGGCTACACACGTGCTACAATGGTATACACAAAGAGATGCAAATTTGCGAAAATAAGCTAACCTCATAAAATATATCGTAGTCCGGACTGGAGTCTGCAACTCGACTCCACGAAGTCGGAATCGCTAGTAATCGTGAATCAGAATGTCACGGTGAATACGTTCCCGGGCCTTGTACACACCGCCCGTCACACCATGGGAGTGAATTGCAAAAGAAGCAGGTTGCTTAACCTTTTTTTATTAAGGAGGGCGCTTACCACTTTGTGGTTCATAACTGGGGTGAAGTCGTAACAAGGTAACTGTAGGGGAACCTGCGGTTGGATCACCTCCTTATAATAATGTTCTTGATTATAAGAAGGTGCCCACACAAATTTTCTAGTAATAATACATATGTTCTATATCAAAACAGGCTTGTAGCTCAGATTGGTTAGAGCACACCCCTGATAAGGGTGAGGTCGGTGGTTCAAATCCACTCAGGCCTACCATATATTTATTTTATGGGGCTATAGCTCAGCTGGGAGAGCGCCTGCTTTGCACGCAGGGGGTCAGCGGTTCGATCCCGCTTAGCTCCAATTTTTATTTATATATATATGATCTTCTATAGTAGGATTTTTTGAAGCATTCTTAGCTAACTTATCACATATTTCATTTTCATTATTTCCAGAATGTCCTTTAATCCATATCCATTTTATTTTATGAATTTTGTTTAATTTATTTAATTTTTTCCATAAATCTAAATTTTTTATTTTTTTTTTTTTTACTGTTTTCCAATTTTTTATTTTCCATTTTTTTATCCATATAGAGATTCCTAATTTCAAATATTTACTATCTGTTATAATTTTTACTAAACATCTTTTTTTTAGACATTTTAATCCTTCTATTGCAGCTATTAACTCCATTCTATTGTTTGTAGTTAAGTAAAAACCCTTACTAAAAATTTTTTTATAATTTTTATATTTTAATAAAATTCCATATCCTCCTGGTCCTGGATTATTAATACAAGATCCATCTACATAAATTTTTACTGATTTCATTATATTTTTTAACTTTTTTAAATTTTTATAAACAATTTTATATGAAAAAAAATAAAAGAAAAGTAGTTTTAGACACAGAAACAACAGGAATAGATTCTATTTTAAAAAAAAATTCTATTAAACATAGAATTATTGAAATAGGAGCAGTTGAAATAATAGATAGAAAATTGACTGGAAAAAAATTTCATTGTTATTTAAATCCAGAAAGAAAAATAGATGAAAAAGCTTTTAAAATACATGGAATATCTAATGATTTTTTATTTGATAAACCTATTTTTTCTGATATAGTAGAAAATTTTATTAGTTTTATAAAAAATTCTGATTTAATTATTCATAATGCTAATTTTGATATAAAATTTTTAGAATATGAACTATCTATAATAAACTACAAAATTAAAAAAATTAGCAAAATATGTAATATAATAGATACATTGATTATGGCTAGAAATTTATATCCTGGTAAAAAAAATACTTTAGATGTTTTATGCAATAGATATAAAATAAAAAAATTCAATAGAAATTTACATAGTGCTATATTAGATGCAAATATATTATCTGAATTATACATTAGAATGACTAGAAAACAAAAAAAAATTAATTTTTTTGTAGAAAAAAAAAATAATAATATTTTTAAAAAAAATAAAAAAAAATTTTTAAAGAATGTATTAAAACTAGCAAATAAATCAGAAATATTACTACATAAAGAGTATTTAAAAAAAATTAAAAAGAAAGTTTTTTTTTAATTTTTTTTTTTTTTTTTTTTTTTATTGATTTATAAATTTTACAACAGTATAATAAAAAATAGTAATTGGTGCGGTAGTTCAGTTGGTTAGAATATCGGCTTGTCACGCCGGGGGTCGCGGGTTCAAATCCCGTCCGCACCGTATTTTTTTAAATGTTTATATATGTTAAATTATTTTATAAATTTTTTATATAATAAAAAATGTAAAAACATTATATTTATTTATAATATATTATATTTTAATTTATAGAATTTTTTATGCTAAATGTTTTAATTATTTTATATTATTAAATAAATTATTTTATTTGTAAATTTTATAGGTATTAAAATGGAAAAAGAAAATAAAATTTCTTTAGAAAATAAGATAAAAATTATAAAATTAGAAAACAAAGAACTGATATTAAAAAATAATAAAATTTTAAAAAAAATAAAAAAACTAGATTTAGAAATATTAAAAAGAAAAGTAGAAATAAAAAAAAATTTAAATAGAAGTATAAAAAAACTAAATGTAGAATTAGAAAACAGTTATAAATTTTCTTTAGAAAATTTAATATTAGATTTTTTGCCTGTAATGGATAGTTTAGAAATAGCTGTTCAAACAAAAAATAATATAAAAAATATATTTGTTAAAAAATTTTTAAACAAATTAGAAAATGTTTTAAAAAATTTTATAAAGATGTTAAATGAATTTAAAGTATTCGAAATTAAAAATATAAATGTAAAATTTAATCCTAATATTCATCAAGCAATATCTATATCTTTTTCTAAAAAATTAAAAAATAATTTCATTATAAATATAGTACAAAAAGGATATTTGTTATATGAAAGATTATTAAGACCAGCAATGGTAATTGTAAATAAAAAAAAATAAATTATTTGTTAACTATTTTTATTTTTTAATAATTTTACGTAAAATTTAATATAAAAATAATATAATATTTTATTTTTTTATAAACAAAATATATTTTTATTTTTTAAACTTAACATATATGAAAAAGAAAACTTTTTTATTAAACAAAAAAATATATTATAATTTTGATATAATCAAAAAGATTAATGTTGGTTTAGTTTTAAAAGGATGGGAAATAAAATCTATAAGAAAAAATAATATAAATATAGTAAATAGTTATGTTTCTATAATAAAAAATAATGCATATTTAATTAATTATAATATAAAATTTCTAAACAACATAAATAATGATTGTTATGAAAAAAACAGAAGAATTAGACTTTTATTAAAAAAAAGGGAAATTTTATATTTATTAGATAGAATTCATACAGAAAGATTAACAATAGTACCTATATGTTTTTTTTGGAAAAAATTTTTATGTAAAATGCAAATTGGTTTAGCAAAAGGTAAAAAAAAATACGATAAAAGAAACTCTAAAAAAGATAGAGAATGGAAAATTAAAAAGTTAAGATTTATTAAAAGAAATTAAAATAATTTATTATTTTTTTTACAAAATTAAACAAATTTTTTAGGAAAAATAATTGAACAAATATGATGAATATTGTATGAAAAAAGCTATAGTTTTAGCAAAAAAAGCAAATAATAAAAATGAAGTTCCTGTAGGAGCTGTTTTAGTATTTAATAAAAAAATTATAGCTAAAGGATATAATAGTTCTATTTCAAAAAATGATCCAACAGCTCATGCTGAAATAATAGTATTAAGAAAAGGAGGGTATTTTTTGAAAAACTATAGATTACTAAATACTACTCTATATGTTACATTAAAACCATGTATTATGTGTTGTGGAGCTATTTTAAACAGTAGAATATATAAATTAGTATATGGAGCTAATTCTTATAATAATAGTTTTAATATGTTTAAACTTTTTTTAAAAAAAAATATTAAAATTAAAAGAAATGTTTTTAGTAACAAATGTAAAATTATAATAAATAATTTTTTTAAAAATAAAAGAAAATAATACTTAAATTATATTTAAAAGTATTATTTTCTTTTTATTTATTTAATTAATTTTCTAATATAACAATAGAACAAAAATATTTTTTTTCATGGCTTATACTAACATATTTTTTAATTATATTATTTTTTTGTGAAAATTTTAAAACATCATTAAGAAATTTTATTTTAGGTTTACCTAAATTATTATTATATATTTCTAGATCTTTAAATGATATTTCTTTTCTTATACCTGTTCCTAATGCTTTAACACATGCTTCTTTAACAGAAAATCTTTTAGTCAAAAATTTTATTTTATCTTTTTTAAAAACATATTTTTTAAATTCTAAATCAGACAAAATTTTTATAGCAAACTTATTTTTAAATAAATTTTTTATTTTCTTAATTCTACTTTTTCTAATTATATCAATACCTATTCCTATTATGCTCATAAAATAATTAACAAACTTTTTATTTTTTTAATTTAAAAAAATTTTATTTAAAATTAAAAAACATTTTTAGATGCAACAATAATATAAAGATGTATTTTTTTTTTTAATATTTTCTCTATATCTTTTCTTGATTTAATGTTACATTTTTTTATCATCTTTCCATGTTTTCCTATAATTATCTTTTTATGCCTATTATTTTTTACTATTATTAATGTTTTAACATATAATTCTTTTTTTAATACTTTTTTTATAATTTCTACTTTTACTTTCAATTCATATGGTATTTCTTGTTTAATATAATATATTAATTTTTCTCTTATAATTTCTGATATAAAAAACTTTTTTGTGTTATAAGTAATAAATTTTTTTTTAAAAATATGATTTCTTATAGGTAGTTTTTTTTTTATAACATTTTTTATGTCTAAAATATTATATTCAGTTTTAGCAGAAGCAGGAATTAATTCAAAAAAATTTTTTTTTTTATAAATATTTTTTAAAAATGGTAATAAAATTTCTTTTTTTTTGATCTTATCTATTTTATTAATAACTAATATTATAGGTTTTTTACTTTTTTTTATATTTTTATAAATTATATCTTCTTCTATTTTCCATTTGATTCTGTCTATAACTAAAATTATTATATCTATATAAAAGTTTTTGTTTAAAATTTTTATTTTTTTTTTTTTGTACTTTGTTTTATTAAATCCAGGAGTATCTATAAAAATTAATTGATAATTAATATCATTGTATACTCCTAAAATATATTTTTCTGTAGTATTTTTTCTATTAGAAACTATTGAAATTTTGTTTCCAACTAGTTTATTAAATAAAGTAGATTTTCCTACATTAGTTTTTCCAACAATTAATATTGTTCCACAAAATATATTTTTCATAAATTTTATTTTTTATTCTATTCCTAATTTTAATAGAGCTCTTTTAGCTGCATCTTGTTCTGCTTTCCTTCTACTTGTTCCTATTCCTACTATATTATTTTTAACTCCGTGTATCTTACATCTTACTGTAAATAATTGACTATGTGCTTCTCCATATACTTGAATTATAAAATATGTAGGCAAAGGTAAATGTTTAGATTGTAAAAATTCTTGTAACCTAGTTTTAGGATCTTTTTTAGTGTCTTCAGGATTTATATATTTTAATCTATTATGATACCATTTTAATATTAATTTTTCAGTAATTTTTATATTACTATCTAAAAAAATACTTCCTATTAAAGCTTCTACAGTATTAGCTAATATAGATTCTCTTCTAAATCCTCCACTTTTTAATTCACCTTGACCTAATTTTAAATGTTCTCCTAAATCAAATTCATGAGCTATTTTAGCTAAAGTATTTCCTCTAACTAAAGTAGCTCTCATTCTACTCATATCTCCTTCATTAACATAAGGAAAATATTTATATAAAGCATTAGCTATTATAAAGCTTAAAATAGAATCTCCTAAAAATTCTAATCTTTCGTTATGTTTATTACTAGCACTTCTATGAGTTAAAGCTTGTTTTAATAGTTCTGTTCTATTAAAAACATAACCCAATGTGTCTTGTATTTTTTTTATTTCTATAAAATTCATATTTTACCAATTTTACATATTAATTATAAATATATTTTATTTAAAAATTAAATTTTTTAAAAAAAATAAAATTGTTTATAGAAAAGTTCCAATTCTATTTAACATAATATTTTTAAAATATTTATTTTCGCTATTATCTATACTCATCCAAATTATTTTTACTTTTCCAATAAAATTTTTTTCTGGAACAAAACCCCAAAATCTACTGTCTAAACTATTTTTTATATTATCTCCTAATACAAAGTAATTATTTTTAGGAACAACAAGTACAATTAAACCATTTTTTTTATTTTTTATTTTTTTTTTGTAAAAAAAAATATTGTTTTTAATTAAAAAAGTTTTATATAAATAAAAATTATATTTATTTGTTCTATCATTATAACTATAATTTTTTATATTATTAAAAGATGATATTTTTTTTATATATATTTTATTTTTTTTTATAAATTTTCTATATATATATATTTTATTTTTTTTAATATCATATTTTATTATATCTCCTGGTGATGCTACTATTCTTTTTACAAAAAAAATATTTTCATTTTTTGGGTATCTAAATATAGCTATATCTCCATTATTAGGTTTTTTATAATTTATTATAGTTTTATGGAATATTGGATCTTTAATTCCATAAGAAAATTTTTCTACTATAACAAAGTCTCCATCTATTAATGTTGGAAACATAGAAGTAGACTTTATTTTGAATGATTCATAACAAAATGATTTTATTATAAATATAATAAAAAATGTATAAAAAAATGAACTAAAAAATTTACTTATATAATTATTTTTAAATAAACATTTTTTTGTTAAAAATTTTGTAATAAACTTTTCATAAACCCAAAAAATAAATGTAATTATAGTGAAAAATATAATACTGTTTGTAATTAAATTATACATTTTAATATACTCTTAATATTTTTTTTACTTTTTTTTTAAAATAGAAAAAAATGTATCTTGAGACATGTTTATTTTTCCTACTTTTTTTAATTTTTTTTTACCATGTTTTTGTTTTTGTAATAATTTTTTTTTTCTAGTTATATCTCCTCCATAACATTTAGAAAGTACATTTTTTCTAAGTTGTTTAATATTTTCCTTTGCAACTATTTTGTTTCCTATGCAAGCTTGTATAGAAATATTAAATTGATGTCTAGAAATAGTTTTTTTTATTCTTTTCAATATTTTTTTAGAAAAATTTCTTATATTTTTATTGTAAACAATGTGAGATAAAGGATCAATTTTTTCTGAATTTATTAATATATCTAATTTTACCATATCTGATTTTTTGTATTTCAAAAAATTATATTCTAAAGAAGCATATCCTTTAGAAATAGATTTTAATTTATCAAAAAAATCAACTATTATTTCAGATGTAGGTATTTCATATATCATGTATATTTGGTTTTCATAATATTTTGTTTTTATTTGTTTACCTCTTTTTTCTATACATAAATTTATAATTTTTCCAAAAAATTTTATTGGTGATAAAATTATACATTTAGAAATAGGTTCTAATACATTTTTTATATATTGCCTTTCTGGAAATTTAGAAGGATTGTCTACATACAAAATTTTATTTTCTTTAGTAAATATTTTATATATTACATTAGGAAATGTATATATTATATCTACATAATATTCTCTTTCTAATCTTTCTTTTATTATTTCCATATGCAATAAGCCAACAAAACCACATCTAAACCCAAATCCTAAAGCATTAGAATGTTCTGGTTCATAATACAAAGCACTATCATTTAAACTTAATTTTTTTATTCCATCTTTTAAAAGTTTATACTGTTCAGATTTTATAGGAAAAAAACTTATATATACCTGAGGCTTTATTTTATTAATTTTTTTTATATAATTTTTTTCTGGATTATTAAAATTAGTTATTGTATGTCCTACTGATATATATGAAATTTTTTTAGTTCTACATGACGCCCATCCTATTTCTCCTGTTTTTAAACATTTTTTTATAATTTTTTTAGGAGTAAAAATACCTACTTTTTCTATTTTACAAGAATATCCAGTATTTATTATTTTTATTTTAGAATTTTCAAACAATACTCCATTTTTTATTCTTATTAAAATTATTATTCCTAAATAATTATCAAACCATGAATCTATTATTAATGCTTGTAATTTAGCATTATTACATCCAATTGGATGAGGTATATGACTAACTATTTTTTCTAATAGATTTACTACTCCTTTTCCTGTTTTTGCTGAGCATTTTATATAGTTTTTTTGCTTTATACCTATAATTTTTTTTATTTCTTGTATAGACTTATTTATATTTGATGTATTAAGATCTATTTTATTAAGTACTGGTATAACTGTTAACTTTTTTTTTAATGCAAACTTACAATTTGCTAATGTTTGAGCTTCCACTCCTTGAGTAGAATCTATTATTAATAATACACCTTCACAAGCAGATAAAGATCTAGAAACTTCGTAAGAAAAGTTTACATGACCTGGAGTATCTATTAAATTAAAATAAAATATTTTTCCAGATATAGATTTGTATTTTAATGAAACACTTTGAGCTTTTATTGTAATACCTCTTTCTTTTTCTAATTCCATAGAATCTAAAATTCTATTTTTCATTTCTCTTTTAGGTAATCCATTACACATTTGTATTATTCTGTCAGACAAAGTAGATTTTCCATGATCTATATGTGCTATAATAGAAAAATTTCTTATATTTTTCATTTTTTTTAATAAAAATAAATTTTATAAATTTTTTATTATAAATATTTGATTAAAATATAATATTTTAAGAATTTTTTAATTTAAAATAAAATAATTTTATTTAAATAAAAACTATTTTTTTAAACAATATATTTAAAATATGTTAATTACATTTAATATATATTTATTTTTATCATAAAAGAACATATTTTTAATATATAAAACATTTCTATAAAAAGTAGTTTTAAATTAAAAATGTGGATTTTAAATATGAATAAGAAAAAAAAAGTAATAGTAGCTATGTCAGGAGGAGTAGATTCATCAGTTTCAGCATGGATATTAAAAAAAAAATATAATGTAGAAGGATTGTTCATGAAAAACTGGGAAGACGATACAAAAGAGAATTTTTGTTTTTATAAAAAAGACTTAAAAGATGCTGAAAAGGTTTGTAAAATAATAAATATTCCATTTCATAAAATAAATTTTTCTATAGAATATTGGGAAAAAGTTTTTCTAAAATTTTTGTATGAATTGAAAAGAGGATACACTCCAAATCCAGATATTTTATGTAATAAAGAAATAAAATTTAGTATTTTTTTAGATTTTTCTATGAAATATTTAAAAGCTGATTATATTGCTACAGGACATTATGCTAGAATAGCATATTATAACAAAAATTTGTTTTTAAAAAAAGGATTAGATAAAAAAAAAGATCAAAGTTATTTTTTGTATACATTGAATAAAAAGAAATTAAAAAAAATTTTGTTTCCAATAGGAAGTATGCAAAAGAAAAAAGTTAGATTAATTGCTAAAAAATTAAAAATGCCTACAGCAGACAAAAAAGATTCTATGGGAATATGTTTTATAGGTCCTAAAAATTTACAAAAATTTTTAAGAAAATATATTTCTATTAAAAATGGTAAAATTTTTACAATTTCAGGGAAATTTATTGGAACACATAATGGAATACATAATTATACTTTAGGTCAAAGAAGAAATATAGGTAATATAATAAAAAAAAAATTAACAAACAATTCTCCTATATATATTATAAAAAAAGATATAAAAAAAAATATTTTAATTATATCTAAAGGTTTTAATAATCCACATTTAATGTCTACTGGAATGCTAATATATAAAATAAATTTTCTAGTAAAAATAATAATAAACAAAAATTTTTTTTGTTCGGTAAAAATAAGACATCAAAAAAAAAATTTTAATTGTTTAATAAAATTAAAGAAAAATGATATTGTTAAAGTAATTTTTGAATATCCTATATCATCTATTACTCCAGGTCAATCTGCCGTATTTTATATTTTCAACATGTGTTTAGGAGGTGGAGTTATTTTAAAAAAAATTCCATTAATATCGTTTGTGAAAAAAAAATAGTTATTAATATTTCATATCGTTTTTAAAAAAAAATTTAAAATAAAAATTGTTATTTATTTTTAAACTTTTATATAAATTAAATAATTATATTATGATATATTATATAAAATAGTAATAATTTAAAACTAAAAAAAATAGATGATTATATAAAACTATTTTATTAATAATATAATTTATTAAACATGAAATTCACAAATTTACTTTTTAAAAAAAAAATTTTAATAATGGGAATTAGAAACAAGTTTTCTGTAGCATATGGAATTGCAAAATCTATGATATTTCATAAAGCAAATTTAGCTATAACATATTTTAAAAATAAAGATAAAGAATTTGTAAAATATTTTGCAAATAAGTATAATTGTAAAATAGTATTAAAATGTGATGTTTCTAGTGATAATAGTATAAAAAAATTGTTCATTAAATTATCTAAATATTGGAAAAAATTAGATGGATTAGTGCATTCTATTGCATTTTCTCCACCTGAACAATTTTCTAAAGATTATTTAGATATTATTAATAGAAAAAGTTTTATTTTATCTCATGAAATAAGCTCTTATAGTTTTGTAGCTCTATCTAAAGAATGCAAAAATATGCTAAATAAAAATTCTGTTTTATTAACTATATCTTATTTAGGATCTAACATAGTTGTTCCAAATTATAATGTAATGGGACCTGCTAAAGCTTCTTTAGAATCTAATGTAAAATATATAGATTATTATTTTAAAAAGTATGATACTAGAGTAAATGCTATCTCAATAAGCCCAGTAAGAACTACTTCTTCATATGCAATAAAAAATTTTTTAGACATTTATCATAATTCTGAAAAAAAAATATTAAATAAAAAAAATGCTAATATTTTTCAAATAGGTAATATAGCTGCTTTTTTATGTTCTGATATGTCAGTTGGAATATCTGGTCAAATTATTCATGTAAATAATGGTTTAAACAATATTTTTTAGATAAAGACTATATTTAAAACAAATAATATTTATTTATATTTTATACTATAATTTTTTAAAATATACAATTTTAAATATAAAAATCTTTTTAATATTATATTATTATAATATTTTTTATAAAAAGAATTAAGAATATTTGTTTTTATAAAAATATTTTATATTATTTTATAGTTTTTTTTAAAAATATTTTATTTTTTTAATAAAAACAATAATGATTTTAGGAGAAAAAATGTATTTTAAATCATTAGATATTTTTTTGTACATAAATTTTTTTTTAAATTTGTTCATTTTAATAAATCCTATAGGTATGATTCCAATATTTATTAGTATTACTAATAATCAAAGTTTTGCAGAGAGAAAAAAAACAAATTATAAAGTTAATATAACAGTTTTTTTAATACTGTTGTTTTCATTGTTTTTTGGACATAAAATATTAAATATATTTGGAATTTCTATACATTCATTTAGAATGGCAGGAGGAATACTAATAACAAGCATGGCTATATCTATGATAAATGGTAATTTATATAAAAAAAACGAAGATATTGATAAAAAAAACAATATAAAAAAAGATATTAGTATAGTTCCTTTAGCAATACCTTTAATAGCAGGTCCAGGGGTAATAAGCTCTATTATAATATGGAGTATAAAACATAACAATATTTTAAATTTAATTTTATTTTCTATCATAATTGCTAGTTTTTCATATATTTGCTGGGCACTATTTAATTTATCAGATTTTTTTATAAAAATTTTTGGAGAAAACGGAATTAATATAATAACTAAAATAATGGGAATATTGTTAATGTCATCTGGTATAGAATTTTTAACACATGAAATAAAATTTTTTTTATTAAAATAAGAATAATTTATGTATAATAATTTAAGAAAAAAAAATATCATATTTAAAGATCTAGGAATAAAAAAGTGGAAACATACTTTTAATAATATGAAAAATTTTTCAAAAAAAAAGCATATTGTAGATGAAATATGGTTTGTTGAACACCCTCAAGTGTTTACAATAGGAAAAAACGTTTTTATTAAAAAATATTATATTAATAAAAAAATTAATATTTATAATACTAACAGAGCTGGAGGAATTACATATCATGGAATAGGGCAACAATTAGTATATTTTTTATTTGAAATAAAAAATATTAGAAAAATGTTTTTTTTAATGAACATAATAAAAAAATCTATTATAAAAACTTTAAAGTTTTTTGGTATAATAGGATTTTATAATATAAAAAAACCAGGTATATATGTAAATAACAAAAAAATTTGTTCTATAGGATTATGCATAAAAAGAGGATATTCTATGCATGGATTTGCTTTGAATGTAGATATGGATTTATTTCCATTCAAATTGATTATTCCTTGTAATAATGAAAATATTAAAATGACTCAAATGAAGTTTTTTAATAAGAATGTATCAATAAAAAGCGTAAAAAAAATATTAAAAATTAATATAGATTTTTATATGAAAAATTTTTATTACTAAATTAAATAAAATTATTTTAAATTAATATAATAATTTTAAATAATAATAATTGTTATAAGGATAAATTATATTTATATGAAAGATGTAAATTATAAGAATATAACTATTTTTTCTAAAACATATAAAAAAATTTTAAAAAAACCCTCATGGATAGTAACTAAATTTCCTATAAATGATTCAAAAATAAAAAACATAAAAAAAATATTAAAAAATAATGATTTACATTCTGTATGCGAAGAAGCTTTGTGCCCAAATATATATGAATGTTTTAATAAAAAGACTTTAACTTTTATGATATTAGGAAATATATGTACTAGAAAATGTTCTTTTTGTGCTGTTTTAAAAGGAAGGCCTAAAAAAATTGATAAAAATGAACCTAAAAAAATAGCAAGAGTAGTTAATTTAATAAATTTAAATCATGTTGTAATAACTTCTGTAAATAGAGATGATCTAAAAGATGGAGGATCTTCACATTTTGTAAAGTGTATTAAAGAAATAAAAAAAAATAATTTTAAAACTACTATAGAAATACTAGTTCCAGATTTTAAGAAATGTATAAAATATGCTATAGAAAAAATATCTTTATGTCCTCCTGATATCTTTAATCATAATATAGAAAGTGTACCTAGATTATATAAGTATGTAAGAAAAGGGGCTAATTATAAAAATTCATTATATTTATTAAAAAAGTTTAAAAAAAAAAATCCTAGTTTAATAACAAAATCAGGATTTATGGTAGGGCTCGGAGAAAAATATAGTGAAATTGTAGATATAATAACAGATTTAAAAAAAAGTAATGTAGATATGATAACTATAGGGCAATATTTACAACCAAGTATATATCATTTCCCTGTAAAAAAATATTTTACTATAAAAGAATTTAATAGATTAAAGATATTATCTAAAAAAATAGGATTTAAAAATGTTTTTTGTGGTCCTTTAGTAAGATCATCATATCATTCAAGCTTACAAATTAATAAAGTTTATAAAAAAAAAATTAAATAAAATAATTTTGAATAATTAAAAATAATATTAAATTATTTTAATTATTCAAAAAATAAAAATAATTTTATTTTTATAAAAAAATTTTAAAATCTTTAAAACATACATATAAATTTTTTTATATAAAAAAATTATATAAAAATTTTTTATTTATTAAAATATTGTCGATTTTATAAAAATTTAAATATAAATATAATCTTATATTTTAAAATATCTAAATAAAAATTTTTTATATAAAATATTTATATAAAATTTAATATAATGTAAATATTTTTATTAACAATTTTAATATCATAAGTAAAAAATTATTTTTTTTTAAGTTATATTTTTTCTATAAAATAATTTTTATATGCAAATCTTGTATTTTTATTTTCATCTATTGCTACATATATTAAATTAGCTTTAGCAACTATTTTAGTTAAACCTGTTGATTTAAAACTTATTTTTTTAGTCCAAATTTCAATTTTTATGTTTATAGATCTAATTCCTATTTTATATAATTTTGCATAACAACTAACCAAATCTCCAATAGATATAGGTTTTAATAATATAATATTTTTTACTCTTAAAGTAGTAACATTTCCTTTAGATATTTCTTTAGCTAATATTGCTCCTCCTAAGTCTATTTGTGACATTATCCAACCTCCAAAAATGTCACCATTTACATTTATATCTTTTGGCATAGCTAAAGTTCTTATAACTAGTTTTCCTTCTGGAATTTTTTTATTTACATTCATAACAATATTTTCCTGAAAAAATATAAAATTTTTATAATGATCTTAAAATAATTAAAATAAAATTATATATAAAATTGTTAAGATTAAAAAAAATAAAATTTTTAAAATATTTCAATAAAAAAATTTTTATAAAATTATAAAAATATTATATAAAAATATTTTAAATAAAATTAATAAAATATTTTTTTGTGAAATGTTATAGTTTGAATTATGTTAACAATTAAAATATTAAAAAAATATTAAAATTTTTTAATAGAATTAAATAATAAATAAAATTTAAATAAATATACTATTAACACACATAAAAAAAAATTGGATATTGAATTATACAAAAATGAAAACAAGTTTTCAGGACTAAATTTAAAAATTGAACTAATTACTAATAATATAAATTTTGATAACAACCATAAAATTATAGGAGTAGATAGTTCTTTATATTTTGAAAAACAAATTAAAAAACTTTTTTTTATAGACAACAAAATACCTTTTTTTTCTATTACTAAAATTATTGGAGATAAAGAAATAAAAATAGAAAAAATTATAGTAGGAAATATTAACAATACTATTCCTATCTGAATTACAAAGTTAATTAAAAATATTAAAAAAAATAAATTTGGAAAAACATAAAAAAAATCTTTACACAATTCATATAAATTTTTATTATTTTTAAATATTTTTAAATTAGAAATTATTATTACACTTTCTATAATAAAAGTTATAATAGTTATATAAATTATATTTTTTAAAAAAGAAAATTGTGAAAAAATTTTTTTATTATAAAAAGTAATAAAATTAAACATGTTTATTAAAGAGTTAATACTTTCATCTTGTATAACAATTGAAAAATAAACTTTTTGTATTATTGGAATAATATAAAAATCAGATAAAACTAATAAAAAAGAACAAAATATAGATAATAAAAAAAAATTTATTATATTTTTTTTAATAAAATTAAATGTTTCTATAAATAAATTAGTTTCTTTAATAAACATTATTATATCACCATAAAAAGTTTTTATATTACGTAAAATAACACTTAATTAATATAATTTTTTTTTATTTCTTTAAACATACTAAATAAAGAAAGAAATTATAAAAAATATTATATTTTTGTAGATTTTTTAAATTTTCTTATTAAACTATTAATTTTTAAAATTATTTTTTTTTTATTATTTAAATATTTTTCTATTTGTTTTACTATTATAGATCCACATATAACTCCGTCTATTTTTGATTTCAATATTTTTTTTATTTGATATTTCGAACATATTCCAAAACCTTGAATTAATGGTACATTAGAAATTTTTTTTATTTTATTAGATATAATTTTAGTATTAAATATATTATTGTCAAAAATTCCTGTTATTCCTGGTCTAGAAACTATGTATATATATTCATTAGACATTTTAATTATTTTTTTTAAAACATAATTTTCTATATTTGGAGGACATAAAAAAATTTGTGAAACATTATTTTTTAATGAATATTTGTAAAATAATTTTGATTCTTCAACAGGAACATCGACTATCAATATAGAGTCTAAATCTACTTCACGACATTTTTTATAAAAGTTTCTAATACCATTAGAAAAAACTAAATTTGCATATGTTAATAGTCCTATTGGAATTTTAAAATATTTTTTTCTTAAAATTTTTATAATTTTAAAACATTTAGAAACGTTAATATTAGAATTTATTGCTCTTAAATTTGCATTTTGTATTATAGGTCCATCACCAAATGGATCAGAAAATGGAATTCCTACTTCAATAGCATCAGCACCATTTTTTATTATATTTTCTATTATGTTTAATGAAGTATTAAAATCTGGATCTCCCAACATTATAAATGGTATAAAACATTTTTCATTTTTTTTTTTTAAATTTGTAAAAACATCTCTATATCTTTTTTTCATAATGTTTTTCTTTAACGTTTAACAAAACTACTTACAGAAGAAATATCTTTATCTCCTCTTCCAGATAAATTAACTACAATAGTTTGTTTTATAATAGGATTTTTTTTAATTATTTTAATAGCATAAGCTAAAGCATGAGAAGATTCTAATGCTGGTATTATTCCTTCTTTTTTACATAAAATTTTAAATGCATCTACAGCTTCTTGATCATTTATTGTAACATATTTTACTCTTTTTGAATAATTTAAAAACGCATGTTCAGGTCCTACAGATGGAAAATCTAGACCAGCAGAAATTGAGAATGAATCCTTAATTTGGCCTAAACTATTTTGCATTACATTGGATTTCATTCCAAAATAAATTCCAGTTTTTCCATATTTCATAGATGCACTATTATTATAATTATTTTTACCTCCAGCTTCTACTCCAATTAATTTAATATTTTTTTTTTTTAAAAATTTAGAAAATATTCCTATTGCATTAGACCCTCCTCCTACACATGCTATTACTATATCTGGATATTTTTTTTCGAATTTTATAATTTGTTTCATAGTTTCATGACTTATAATACTTTGAAATTTATGAACAATTTTAGGATAAGGGTGAGGCCCAGCTGATGTTCCTATAATATAATGTGTATCATGATAATTATATGACCAAGATCTTATTGCTTCATTACAAGCACTTTTTAAAGTTTTTGTTCCTGTATTAACTGGAACAATTTTAGCTCCTAATAGTTTCATTTTTTCAACATTAGTATTTTGTCTATATATATCTTTACATCCCATATATATTTTGCATTTTAAATCAAGTAAAGCACACACCATAGCTGTAGATACTCCATGCTGACCTGCACCTGTCTCTGCAATTATTTTTGTTTTTTTCATTTTTTTAGTTAACAAAGCTTGACCAATAACTTGATTTATTTTATGAGCTCCACTATGTAACAAGTCTTCTCTTTTTAAATATAGTTTGGTATTTGTTCCAATGGTAATATTTTTGCACAAAGTAAGTGGGGTTGGTCTTCCAGCATAATTATTTAATAACTTATTCATTTTTTTTATAAAACATTTATTTTTTATATATTTTACAAAATATTTTTCTAATTCTAATAAAGCAGGAACTAATATTTGTGGTACATACATTCCACCAAATTCACCAAAGTATGAATTCAAAATAGTCATTTAATATTTTCTTTACGTTATTATATTATTTTTTATTTTTAAAAATAGTTTTTTTATTTTTTTTTTATCTTTTATTCCAACTTTTTTTTCTAATCCAGTACTTAAATCTAATCCATAGCATTTAATATTTAATGCCTTTATACAATTTTTTAAATTAATACCTCCTGATAAAAATACATTTTTCAAATTTATTTTTTTTAATAAAGACCAATTAAAAGTTTTTCCACTTCCTGGTATAATATTATCTAAAATAATATTATTTATATTATCAAAATTTATATTAGGAACTTTATTTTTTATTCCTATAGCTTTCCATATGTTAACATCTTTACTTAAAATTTTTCTTAATGAATTTATATATTCTTGATTTTCATTTCCATGTAATTGAATAGAATTTAAATTAAATTTTTCAGATATATATTTTATTTTATTAATATTTTCGTTTTTAAAAACTCCAACATATTTTAATGAATTATAAAAAAAAATTTTTGAAGCATCTTTTATACTTACATTTCTTAATGAAGATTTTATAAAAATTATTCCTATATATGTTGCACCGCTATTTGAAGAATATATAACATCTTTTTTTCTAGTAATTCCACATATTTTATTATTTCCAAAAATAATTTTTTTTACAGCTAAATTTATATTTTTTTTTGATACTATAGATGATCCTATTAAAAAACCATTTACATACTTTTTTATATAATTAACAATTTTATTATTTAATATTCCAGATTCACTAATTATAATTTTATTTTTTGGTATTAGAACAGATAGTTTTTTAGTTGTTTCTATATTTATTGATAAATCTTTTAAATTTCTATTATTTATACCGAATATTTCAGATTTTAAATTAATTGCTCTTTTAACTTCATTTTCATTATTTACCTCAGTTAATATATTCAAATTCATAGATTTAGCTATTTTGAAAAATTCTATATATTTTCTATCTGTCAAAACTGATAACATTAACAAAATTGCATCAGCACCTAAAAATCTAGATAAATAAATTTGATAACAGTCTATAAAAAAATCTTTACATAAAATTGGTAGTTTAGTATTTTTTCTTACATATTTTAAATGTTTTAAACTTCCATTAAAATATTTTTCCTCTGTAATAACTGATATTGCAGATGCATATTTATTATAACAATTTAATATTTTTGAAATATTAAAATTTTTACTTATTAGACCTAAAGAAGGAGAAGATTTTTTTATCTCTAAAATAAAAGAAATACCTAGTTTACTTATAGAATTTTTAAAATTTAGATCAGTTTTTTTAATTAAATGTTTAAAACTGTTTAGTGGTACTCTTCTTTTCATTTCCTTTATATGTTCTTTTTTATAATACAGAATTTCTTTAAGAACATTTTTTATCATATTTTTTTACCTGTTAGATATCTTTTTTATAAATTTTTTTATTATACCCATTTTAATAAGTTTTAAAATATATTTAGCATTATATTTTATGTCTTCTTCTCCAAAAGTTTTTAATATAATTGATACATTTGCTGAAATAGTTTCTAATGGTAATCTATGTCCTGTACCGTTAATAATATTCTTTATACAATTTTTATATCTTAACATATTTTTTTTTTTATAAGTTTTAAAACCAAAATCTTCTGGATAAATTTTATATTCTCTTATTTTATTTTTATTAAGTTCGCTTATATATGTAGGCCCATATAAAGTAATTTCATCATAATTATTACTATGTACCGATATTACTCTTTTATAATTTAAAATTTTACAAATTTTTGTAATTATTGATAATAATTTTAAATCATACACTCCTATTACAGATAATGGAGGCCTGGCTGGATTCAATAAAGGAGCTATTATATTAAAAATTGTTCTTACTTTTAATTTTCTTCTTATATTTTTTACATATTTAAAACTTTTGTAATATATAGGAGCCATCAAAAAACATATATTAAAATTATCTAAATTTTTTCTAGATTTTTTAGATGAAATGTTAAAATTTATATTATTTTTTTTTAAAAAATTTGCTGATCCACATTTTCCAGTAATGTTATAATTACAATTCTTTGCTATTTTAAATCCAATAGAGGCTGCAGTTATGGCGCTAATTGTAGAAATATTTATATCGTTTTGATAATCTCCTCCAGTTCCTGTAATATCTGAAAACAAATATTTAGGTTTATTAAAATTTTTCCTAGCTTTTAGAACACTTTTTACAGCTCCTAAAATTTCATTTAAAGTTTCTTTTCTAGATTTCATTAAAACTATAGCTGATATTATTTCTGCATCATTTATATCTTCATAGCATATTTTATTAAAAAGTTTATAACTTTCTGAAAAACTTAAGTTTTTTAATTCATATAATTTTTTAAATATTTTTTTCATATTTTTAACACAATTTTAAAAAAACGTACATAATTTTTTAGTAATACATTTTATAATATATTAATTTTATAATAATATATTTTTTTATAAAAATTTAGTTTAATAATTAGTTATTTTCGAAATACTGTTGTAAAAATAATTAATAAATTATAACTATTATTATATAATTTTTAAAATTTAAAAGCATTGTTATTAAATATTTTATAAAATATTAAGAAATAATACTTTCAATTGCTCTATTATTTCCTATAATAAAAATATTATCATCAATATTAAAATTTTTTATTATTTTTTTAGTAAATCCTCCAGATTCTTTAACTTGCAATTCTCCTGATAAAAAATTAAAAATATTTTTTTTTTCTATTATTAAACAATCTAATCTTCCAGAAGCAACATATGCAAAGTCTAATATATAAGAACCTGTTATCCTAATATTAACATTTTTATCTAACAAAATATTCATAGTTTTTATATATTTACTTCTTTCTAATTTATTTCTGTTATAAGTTTTAATAGACACAATTATGTTTTTATCTAATTTTTTATTATTGCATCTCATTCTATATCCATTTAAATTTGATCCTTCTCCTTTAGTAGAGGTAAAAAGTTCATTTCTTAGTGGATCATATATAACCGACATAAAAATACTTTTATTAATAAAATTTGATATTAAAATACAAAAATGAGGAAATTTATTATTAAAATTTAAAAAACCATTTAAAGAGTTTATGAACCAATATATTTTTTTTTTTTTTAATTTTAAACCAATGTTTTTATTAGTTATATATATATGATTAGGATAATATTTATATATTTCACTAATTATAATATTTTTAGATTTTTCAATAATTTCATTAAAAAATAAATAATTTTTATTATACTTTTTTTCAAAAAAAAAATTAGAATCATAACATTTTATAACAAAATTTCCAGCTTTTCTAATTGCAGAAGTAGCAATGTTTATCATAGGATTCATAATTATAATTACCTTATACTATAAAAATTAATAATATTTAAAAAATAAGTTATATTATATATGTATTTAAAATATATAAAAAAGTTTAAGAAAAAACATTATAAAACATTTTTTGTTAAAAATTTTAATATACTTTTTTTAAGTAATAAAAATATATAATAAATTTTATTATTATTCTTTTGTTAAAAGTTTACAATAAAAATATTATTACTAATATAATTAAAAAGTATAAGATATTATGAAAAAAAAAATACAATCTATTAAGGGTATGAATGATTATTTAGAAAACAAATTATTTCTATATAACTATTTAATAAATACATGTAAAAAAATATTAAAAAAATATTGTTACAAAGAAATAAAAACTCCAATAGTAGAAAATACTGAGCTATTTAAAAAAACTATAGGATACAATACTGATATTATAGAAAAAGAAATGTATTCATTCGTTGATAAAAGTAAAAAGAAAATTACTTTGAGACCTGAAGGAACTTCTGGGTGTATGAGATCTATAATAGAAAACAATTTATTATATAAAAATAAAGTACAAAAATTATGGTATTTTGGACAAATGTTTAGACATGAGAATACACAAAAAGGTAGATATAGAGAATTTCATCAATTTGGAGTAGAGGCAATAGGAATAAAAAATATATATATAGAATTAGAATCAATTCTAATAACAGTAAAAATATGGAAGTACTTAGGTATATTAAATTATTTAAAACTAGAAATTAATTCTATAGGATCTGAAAAAGAAAGAGAAAAATATAAAAAAAAATTAAGTTATTTTTTAAAAGATAAAAAAAAAGTTATAAATAAATTTTACAAAAAAAATTATAAAAAAAACCCATTCAGATTGTTTGATAGTAATAATTATAATATAAAAAAAATATTAATAAATGCTCCTATATTATTTGATAACCTAGGTAAAAAATCAATTTTGAGATTTAAAACTTTTTGTAACTGTCTAAAAAAATTAAAAATAAAATATTATATAAATAAAAATTTAGTAAGAGGTTTAGATTATTATAATGATACAGTATTTGAATGGAAAAATAAAAAATTAAAAACTCAACAAACAATATGCGCTGGGGGAAGATATGATAAATTATCATATTTGTTAAATAAAAAATATATACCTGCATTTGGTTTTGCTATAGGAATTGAAAGATTAATGATATTAACAAATATGTTAAATAATAATAATTTTGACAAAAATTCTATAGATATAGAAATAATATTTTTAAAAAAAAAAGATATTTTAAAAACTTTAAAAATATCAGAAAAAATTAGAAAAAAATTTCCAAAATTAAAAATATTTATAAATTTTTCTAATGAAAAGCTTAAAAAAAAACTTAGTAAATCTAATAAGAATAATGTAAAAATTATTTTATTTATTGGAAAAAAAGAAATAAAAAATAATTACTATACCTTAAAAATTTTAAAAAATAAAATACAAAAAAAATATTCTTATAAAAATCTTATTAAAAAAATTAATAGTTTTTTTAAATTATAAAAAAATTTATATATTTATATTTAAATAAGGAAACAAAATGTTTTATATAAATAATAACATTAAAAATGATAAAAAAATCTTTAACATATTAAATAAAGAGAAAAAAAGACAAGAAAATCAAATTACTCTAATTGCATCAGAAAATTATGCTAGTAAAGCGGTACTAAAGGCTCAAGGGTCTATATTAACTAATAAATATGCAGAAGGAAACATAAAACACAGATATTATGGAGGATGTAAATATATAGATAAAATAGAAAAAATAGCCATAAATAGAGCGAAAAAATTATTTAAAGTAAATTATGTAAATGTTCAACCACACTCTGGATCTCAAGCAAATTTTGCTGCTTATTTATCTATATTAAAGAAAGGAGATGTAGTATTAGGAATGAAACTATCTCATGGAGGACATTTAACACATGGATCTAAAGTAAATTTTTCTGGTAAACTTTATAATTTTATATATTATAAAACAAATTGTTTTGGAGAAATAGATTATATAGAATTGGAAAAAAATGCTATAAAATATAAACCAAAAATGATAGTAGGAGGATTCTCTTCATATTCAGGAAATTGTAATTGGAAAAGAATGAGAAATATAGCTGATAAAATTGGTGCATATTTATTAGTAGACATATCTCATATAGCGGGATTAATATTAGCTGGATTATATGAAAATCCTATACCTCATGCACATATAATAACTAGCACAACACATAAAACTTTAGGAGGTCCTAGGGGTGGAATTATAATGTCTAACATAAAGGATAAAAATGTTTTAAAAAAAATAAATTTATCTGTATTTCCAGGTACACAAGGAGGACCATTAATGCATGTTATTTTAGCAAAGGCTATAGCATTTAAAGAAGCTATGAGTGATAATTTTAAAAATTATCAAATACAGATAATAAAAAATGTTAAGGTTATGATAAAAACATTTAAAAAATATAATTTTGATGTAGTTTTCAAAAAATCTTTTAATCATTTATTTTTATTAAATTTAAAAAAAAATAATTCTACTGGTATAGAAATAGAAAATATATTATCTAAAGCTAATATAATAGTTAATAAAAACAGTATACCAAATGATAAATTAAATCAGTTCATTACATCAGGTATAAGAATAGGAACTCCTGCAATTACAAGAAGAGGATTAAAAGAAAAAGAATCTAAAAAAATATCAAAATGGATTATTAAAATAATAAAAAATAAAAGAAACAAAAAAGTTATTAAAATTATAAAAAATAAAGTTAAAAAATTATGTAAAAAATATCCAATATATAAATAATTTTTTTATAAGATTGTGTTTTCATATAGTTTTGATTACACAATCATATTTAACATATTTAATTTTAAAAATAATATAATAAATATTTATAAATCAAAAAAATTTATCCAAACTGGATTACCTCCCACAAAAAAACTACCTATTATACATTTTAAACTTCCATTTTTTTTATTTATTTCGTACATTTTTATATTATTAGATTTTTCTCCAGCAACAATTAAATAGTTTCCTGTAGAATCTATTCTAAATGTTCTAGGCTGACATTCAGTTTTATAATATTTTAAAAATTTTAATGTAAAATCTTTTTTATTTATTTTAAAAGATGTTATAATATTTTTTTTTCTATCAGAAACATATAAATATTTACTACATGGAGTAATACCTATTTCTGAAGACCATAAATCTTCTTTTTTATATGGAAATAAACTAATATTTTGCAATATTTTAATTTTTTTTTTTATTCTTAAAACAGAAACTATTCCATTTAGCTCATTTACTACATACATAAAATTTTTATTATTATGTATAACAAAATGTCTTGGTCCAAAGTTTTTCCCAAACTGTATATGAAAAATAGAACTTTTTTTTATTTTTTTTAATCTAGACATTTTTAAATAATATATTTTATTTTCTTTTAAAGAAGAAAAAAAAAGCATTTTATCATCTTGACTTACTAATGAAAAATGACAACCATATATATTAGAAAAAGTATAAAATTTTTTATAAGGAATATAATTTTTATCAATATTATATAGTTCTAAACAATTTCCATGAAAAGAACTACTAAATAACAATTTATATTTAAAATTTATATTTATATGATTAGATGGATGTTCTATTGAAATATCACATTTTTTTTTCAAAATACCATTCTTTAATATTTTGAACATTAATATTTTATTTTTTTTTCTTACTCCAGCATATAATATTTTTTTTTCATTACACAAATATATAGGTTGTATATTTCCTGATATTTTAAAGTTTTGTATTACTTTAAATGACATATCATTAGTAATTTTTAATACTTTTATAATATTTTTATTTGGAAGAGATATATAAACTATTTTTTTCATTTTTTTTATTTTTAAAATATTTTTTAATTTTATAAAAAATTTTAACATAAATTTATATACAAAAAAAAAATATATTTATTTTATTCTTAACAAATTGTATAAACTTTAATTATATAAAATATTTTATTAAATTAATTTTTTTTATATTTTTACATAAATTTGTTTAACAAATTTTATTTATAATATATTATTTTTTTAAAATACATTTACATTTTAAATTTTAAATACAATATTAAAAATTATATTTTAATTATCTGTGTGAAAAAATTTAATAATATTTAATATATATTTTATATTTTTGTTCAATTAATTTTGCATTTATTAAATAAAAAAAATATAATGTTATAATAATGTTTAAAATAAAAAATATTTTATTATATAAAATATCTGTCATAAAATGTTTATTTAAATTTTAAATTATTTTTATTATGGTAAAAATATGAAAATAAGAATTGGAATAAATGGTTTTGGAAGAATAGGAAGATTAGTTTTTAGACTGGCACAAGAAAGGCGAGATATGGAAGTAGTTGCAATAAATGATTTACTAGATGCGAATTATATAAAATATTTGTTAAAATATGATTCCACTCATAAAAAATTTAAAAAAAACATAAAAGTAAAAAAAAATTTGTTAATAATAGATAAAAAAAAAATACATATATCTTCAGAAAAAAATCCAGAAAACTTATCATGGGGAAAGTTGTTAGTAGATGTAGTAATAGAATCTACAGGAATGTTTTGCAATCAAGAAAATGCAAACAAACATATATTATCTGGAGCAAAAAAAGTAGTTATTACAGCTCCTACAAAAGATGATGTTCCTATGTTTGTTAAAGGTGTTAATTTTGATAAATATAAAGGAGAAGATATAGTTTCTAATGCTTCATGTACTACGAATTGCCTAGCTCCTATAGCAAAAATTATAAATGATGAATTACAAATAATAGAAGGACTAATGACTACAGTTCATGCAACTACTGCAACTCAAAAAACTGTAGATGGAGTTTCAAAAAAAGACTGGAGAGGAGGAAGAAGTGCCATGCAAAATATAATACCATCTTCTACTGGAGCAGCAGCTGCTGTAGGAAAAGTAATACCAGAACTAAATGGAAAATTAACAGGTATAGCTTTTAGAGTTCCTACACCTAATGTTTCTGTTGTAGACTTAACAGTTAGATATAAAAAACCAGCTTCTTACAAAGAAGTATGCAACATAATAAAAAAATATTCTAAAAAGAAACAAGATGTTATTTATTACGTTAAAGACGAAGTAGTTTCTTCAGATTTTAATGGAAATAAATTTACATCTATTTTTGATGAAAAAGCTGGATTATCGTTAAACAATAATTTTATAAAATTAATTGCTTGGTATGATAATGAATTAGGATATTCTAGTAAAGTATTAGATTTGGCTAAAATGATACATAAAAATAAAATTATTTAAAAATATTATTTAAGTAGTATTATTCCTAAAATATAGAAATAATACTACATTATAAAAAATTTATTTTATTTATTTTATAATATAAAATTTTATTTCTTATATATTTTTTTTATTTCTGACAAAATTTTTTTTATCCACATATTTATTCTTTTTTTACTTTTTTTATGTTGCCTATCTTCATCTATAGCTAAACCTATAAATTCTTTTTTATTATATAAAGCTTTAGAAGATTTAAAAAAATAACCTTTGTTAGGCCACTTTCCTATTAAAATTGCTCCGTTTTTTTTAACAATTTTATATATTTTCCACATTGCATCACAAAAATATTCTGAGTAATCTTCTTGATCTCCACATCCAAAAATTGCTACTATCTTGTTTTTAAAACTTATTTTTTTTAAAATAGGTAAAAAATCGTCCCAATCAGATTGTAGTTCTCCATAATACCAAGTAGGAACTCCAAAAATTAATATTTTATATCTATCTATTATTTTTTTTGTAGAATCAGATATATCATATATAAAAGTATTTTTAGAATTTATTTTTTTAAATATTCTTTTTGCTATTTTTTCTGTATTTCCTGTATCACTCCCAAAAAAAATTCCAACTTTTTCCATTTTTTAAACCTTAAAAGTAATAATAAAATAAAATTTTTTAAATAATATTATATATAAAAAAAAATTTTAATATTAAATATTTTGTAAAATTTATTTTTAATAAAGATTTTATATAAAAAGTTATTTTTTTAATAAAAAAAAATATTATTAATTTTTATATTTTTTTTTTGTTTTGATATATTAAATATATAAAAACTTTTATTAAATATTTTTTTAAATTAAATCAATATGAAAAATATAGAGCTAGAAAAAATAATAAACAAAAAATTAAGTACAGAAAAATATAAAGATTATATATTTAATGGTTTGCAAATAGAAGGAAAAAAAAAAATAAATAGAATAATAACAGGAGTAAGTATATGTAAAAAATTAATAAAAATAGCAATATATAAAAAAGCTGATGCTATAATAGTACATCATGGAATGTTTTGGAAAAATGAAAAAAGAATAATAAATAAAATTAATAGAAAAAGATTAAAATTAATATTAGAAAATAATATAAATTTATATTGTTGGCATTTACCATTAGACTTTAACAAAAATATTGGAAATAATGTACAAATTGCAAAAAAACTTAAAATAAAAATTAAAGGGAAAATTAATAATTTTTTATTTTGGGGAACTTTTAAAAAAATAATTTCTTTCAAAAATTTAAAAAATAAAATAAAAAAAAAATATTTTAAAACACCTTTTTTTTATAAACAAAATTTAAAGAAAAAAATTAAAAGTGTTGCCTGGTGTAGCGGTAAAGGGCAAAAGTTTATTGTAGATGCAGCAAATTTTGGAGTTGATGCTTTTTTAACTGGAGAAGTTTCAGAAGAAACTATGCATTATGCAGACGAATATAAAATATATTTTTTTTCAATGGGGCACCATTCTACGGAAATAGATGGAATAAAAAAATTAGGAGAATGGATACAAAATAAATATAAAATATATACTAGTTTTGTTAACATTAATAATCCAATTTAATATTTTTTTTAATTTAATACATAAAAAAAAATGAAAAAACATAAAATAAAAAATAAAATTTTTAGATTTTTTAACATATATAATCAAAGTTATATAGAAAATATTTTTTTAAAATTTTTAAAAAACAAATACTCTGTAAGAGAAGAATGGAAATTTTTTTTTAAAAGTTTTTTAAAAATTAACAAAAAAAAAAGTATAATAAAAAAATATGATATAAAAAATCTTATATTATTTTTTAGATCATATGGACATATCATATCAAAAATAAATCCAATAAAAAAAGTAAAAAAAAATATAAAACAATTTTTATATTTTAAAAAAAAATATAAATTTATTAACAAAAAAAATAATAAAAAAAATAAAAAAATTGAATTAGATTATATAAAAAAATATAAGATAATGAAAAAAATATATTCTGATTCAATAGGTTTTGAATATATGCACATGGAAATGGAAAAAGAAAAAAAATGGATAAAAAATAATATAGAAAAAAAACAAAAAAATAATTTTACTATAATAAAAAAAAAGAAATTATTAAAAGATCTAATAAAAACTAATTATTTTGAAAAATATTTACATACAAAGTTTACTGGATCAAAAAGATTTTCTTTAGAAGGTTCTGAAATTATAATTCCTATGTTAAAAGAAATAATAAAAAATTCACAAAAAAACTATATAAATAGAATAATAATAGGAATGGCACATAGAGGGAGAATAAATGTTCTTAGAAATATATTTAAAAAACCATTAGAAGAAATATTTAGTGAATTTGATGACATCATGTTAAAAGAAAAAAATAATATTGATGATGTAAAATATCATTTAGGTTATAAAAGAACAATTTTTAAAAAACATAATAAGGTATATTTAGAAATAAAAAATAATCCTTCTCATTTAGAATCTATATATCCTGTAGTTCTAGGATCTAGTAAATTTTATTTAGAAAAAAATTTGAAAAAAAAAAATAAAAAAAATGTACTCCCAATATTAATACATGGAGACGCATCTATAAGTGGGCAAGGAATAATACAAGAAACATTAAACATGTCTAGAACCAAAGGTTTTAATATAGGAGGTTCTATACACATAGTAATAAATAATCAAATAGGATTTACAACATCTAAAATTTCAGAAATGAGATCTAGTAAATATTGCACAGACATATCAAAAATGATTTCTTGTCCTATATTTCATGTAAATTCAGATTTTCCAGAACAGTCAATTTTTGTAATAAATTTAGCTATAAAGTTTATAAAAAAATTTAAAAAAGATGTATTCATAGATGTAGTATCTTATAGAAGACATGGACATCATGAATCTGATGATCCATATGCAACTCAACCACATATGTATAAAATTATAAAAAAACATTTGCCTTCATATAAAATATACGAAAAAAAATTAATAAAAAATGGTGAAATATCTTCATATGAAGTAAAAAAAATAAAAAAAAATTATAACGAATTTCTTGAAAAAAAACAAAATAAATATAATAAATTAATTAAAAAAAGTTATGAGAAAAAATATATAAAAAATAATTTTAATAATTACTTAAAAAATAAAAAAATTAATTTTTTAGATTTAAAAAAACTATCTATAAAAATAAATACAATACCTAATAATATAACCTTGCATAAAATAGTGGAAAAAATATATTACAATAGAATGTTAATGTCTAAAGAAAAAATAAAATTTGACTGGAGTGCAGCTGAAGCTTTATCAATAGCTACTTTGCTAAAAAAGGGAATTTCATGTAGAATTTCAGGAGAAGATGTATCTAGAGGGACTTTTTTTCAAAGACATGCAATAATATATGATCAAATAAAAAATTCTTTTTATATACCTTTATGTAATGTAAATAAAAAAAGTAATTTTTGCATATGGAATTCTTCATTATCAGAAGAATCTGTTCTTGCTTTTGAATATGGATATTCCATATCATCTAAAAATACTATTAATATATGGGAAGCTCAATTTGGAGATTTTGCTAATTCAGCTCAAGTTATAATAGATCAATTTATATCATCAGGTAAAAAAAAATGGGGTGAATATTGTAAATTAATAATTTTGCTTCCTCATGGATATGAAGGGCAAGGGCCAGAGCATTCTTCTGCAAGAATAGAAAGATTTTTACAATTATCTTCAGAGAAAAATATGCAAATAGTTTATCCTACTAATTCAAGTCAAATGTATCATATTATACATGATCAAATATACAAAAAAAAATATTCTCCTTTAATAATAATGTCTCCAAAATCTATGTTAAGAGATTCTAGGTCTTTTTCTTATTTAAAAGAAATATATTTAAACAAATTTCAAAAAATAATTTATCAAAAAAAAAAATGTTATAAAAATATTAAAAAAATAATTTTTTGTTCAGGGAAAATTTATTATGAACTTGAAAAAAATATAAAAAAAAATAACATAAAAAAAATATTAATAATAAGAATAGAAAGATTATATCCATTCCCTAAAAAACAAATAAAAAAAATATTAATATTATGTAAAAATGTTAAAAATTTTGTATGGTCTCAAGAAGAACCTAAAAATCAAGGAGCATGGACTTTCATAAAAGAGAATATGGAAAAAGTAATATCAAAAAAATTTATATTAAAATGTATAAGTAGAAATTCTTCATCTTCTGTATCAACTGGATCTATTAAAAAACATAAAAAAGAAGAAAAAAGAATAATAAAAAATTCTTTATATTAATAGGATAAATATAAAAAACATGAAAAATAATATAATTAATATATATGCTCCAGAATTTCCGGAATCAGTAACAAATGCAAAAATAATAAGTTGGAAAAAAAAAAAATATGAAGAAATAAAAAAAAATGAAACTTTATTAGAAATAGAAACAGATAAAATAATTATGTCAGTACCATCACCTTCAAATGGAACTTTAAAAAAAATATATAAAAAAGAAGGTTCTAAAATAAATTCAAAAGAAGTTTTGGGAAAAATAAAAAATAATGTAGAAAAAATCAAAAAAATATATGAAAAAAAAATTTCTCCATCTATAAGACGTTTAATTAAAAAACATAATTTAAATGAAAATAATATACATAATTTTAAAAGAAATAGAATAACTAAAATGGATATAAATGAAATTATAGAAAACAAAAGCAAAAAGGATAAAATATATAATAAAGAAAATGAAAAAGAAAATTTAAAAAAAATAAAAAACAAAAATATTAAAAATAGTTATACTGTTTTAATGAGTAGTTTAAGAAAAAAAATATCTGAAAGACTAGGAAAAACTAAAAACAATGCAATAATGTTAACTACGTTTAATGAAGTTGATATGAAACAAATAGTTAAAATTAGAAATAATTATAGAAAAATTTTTGAAAATAAATATAAAATAAAATTAGGATTTATGTCTTTTTTTATAAAAGCAGTAATAGAATCTCTTAAAGAATTTCCAGAAATAAACACTACTATTAACGGAGAAAAAATTACATATTATAACTGTTATAATATTAACATAGCTATTTCAACTAATAAAGGTCTAATAGCTCCAATAATAAAAAATGCAGACATTATGAGCATGCAAGAAATAGAAAAAAAAATAATTAGTTTAAAAACAAGAGCAGAATCTGGCGATTTAAAAATGTCAGAAATGTACTCAGGAAGTTTTACTATATCTAACGGTGGTGTATTCGGATCTTTATTTTCTACTCCCATTATAAATCCTCCTCAAACAGCTATATTAGGAATACATACTATTAAAAATAGACCAGTAGCAATAAATAACAAAATAAAAATAAGACCTATGACATATTTATCTTTATCTTATGATCATAGAATAATAGATGGAAAAAGTGCTATAAATTTTCTTAATTACATAAAAAATATTTTAGAAGATTTTTCTAGAGTTGTACTTAAAATTTAAAAATATAAAAACTATAGATACTTTAAAAATAAAAAAAATAGATCTATAGTTTTAATTAATTTAAAAAAATATTATTTAATATAAAAAATATTATATAATTTAAATATATTAAATATGAGCATTGTTTTTTATAAAAAATAATAGTAAATTATAAAAATAATAAAAAATTTTTTATGAAATATTAATTGTAAAAATTATTAAAATAATTATAACTTTATTATAAAAAAATAAGATAAAATATTATATGAAGAAAATAGAATTAGTTTTAATAAGGCATGGTGAAAGTATTTGGAATAAGTTAAATAAATTTACTGGATGGAAAGATATAAACCTTTCAAAAAAAGGTAAAAAAGAAGCAGATATTGCTGGAAAATTATTATTAAAAAAGAATTTTATTTTTGATATGGCTTTTACTTCATTGTTAAAAAGAGCAATACATACTACATGGATAATATTAAAAAAAATAGATAGATTATGGATACCAGTTCACAAATCATGGAGATTAAACGAAAGACATTATGGATCTTTACAAGGATTGAATAAACAAGATGTATCATTAAAATATGGAAAAGAAAAAGTAAAAGAATGGAGAAGAAGTTATAAAACAATTCCTCCAAAAATTGATTTAAAAGATAAAGATTTTCCAGGAAAAGATCCAAAATATTCTCAATTAGAATGTAGTGTGATACCTAGATCTGAAAGTTTAAAATGTACTATAAATAGAGTTCTTCCATATTGGAACAAATTTATTTTACCTGAACTAAAAAAAAAAAAAAAAATTATTATAGTAGCTCATGGAAACTCCTTAAGAGCGTTAATAAAACATTTACATCATATAGATGAAAAAGATATTATAAAATTAGAGATTCCAACAGGAAGACCAATTATATATGAATTTGACAATGACATACAGCCAATAAAGTTTTTTTATTTATAAAAAACATACTTTTAAAAAGGATTATTATAAAAAAATGATAAAAAAGATTGGAGTGTTAACTAGTGGAGGGGATGCCCCAGGAATGAATGCTGCTATTAGAGGAATAGTAATTACAGGTATTAAATTAGGAATAGAAACATTTGGTATAAAATATGGATTTTTAGGATTGTATAAAAACAAAATAAATAAATTAAGTAGAAATACAGTACATAATATAATAAATAAAGGAGGAACATTTTTAGGATCTTCCAGATTTCCACAATTTAGAGAAAAAAAAAATAGATTTATTGCAATAAAAAATTTAAAAAAAAATAATATAGATGCTTTAATTGTAATAGGAGGTGATGGCTCTTATTTAGGAGCACAAAAATTAAATGATATGGGAATTTCTTGTATTAGTATTCCTAGTACTATAGATAATGACGTATCTGGAACAGATTATACTATAGGGTATTATACAGCTTTAGAAACAATAGTAAAGTCTATAGATAAAATAAGAGATACATCAACATCTCACAATAGAATTTCTTTAATAGAAATAATGGGTAGAAATTGTGGATATTTAACTTTATTATCTTCAATAGCTGGCGGATGTGAATTTTTAATAACACCAGAAAAAAAAATTTCTAAAAAAAAACTACTAGTAAAAATATTAAAAAATATAAAAGAAGGAAAAAAAAATTTTATAATATTAATTACAGAAAATTTATATGATATAAAAAAACTTGCTGAATACATAGAAAAAAAAACATATAAAGAAACCAGAGCAACCATTTTAGGTCATGTACAAAGAGGTGGAACTCCAGTAGTTTACGACAGAATTTTAGCATCACGAATGGGATCTTATGCTATAGAAATATTAAAAAAAGGATTTTCAGGAAGATGTATTGGTATAAAAAATGAAAAAATAGTACATAGTAGTATTAAAAAATCTTTAAATTATACAAAGAAAAATTCAACACATTATTGGTTGAATTTATCTAAAAAATTATTTTGAAAAAGAATCTATGATTTTTATTATTGGAAATAATGTTTTTATTTCTAAAGAAGCGCCTCCTACTAAAATTCCATCTATATGTTTTTTAGAAATAAAGTTATATACATTATTTTTTGATATTGATCCTCCATATTGAATAATAATATTATTTTTTTTAAAAAAATTATCTATTTCGCAAATATAATTTTTTATTGAAAAATGTATATCATTTACATAATCTGGATCAGCTGAAACACCAGATCCTATAGCCCATATTGGTTCATAAGCAATAATGGAATTTCTAAAAGATTTTTCTCCACATTTTATAAAAATTGTATCTATTTGTTTTTTAATGAACATATAAGATTTGCAGAAACTTTCTTTTAAAAACTCTCCTACACACAAAACAGGAATTAAACTATTTTTTTTAATAATATTAAATTTTTTTGATATAATATTATCATTTTCATAATGATTTTTTCTTCTTTCTGAATGACCTACTATAACATATTTTACATTGAAATCTTTTAACATAATTGCAGAAGTTTCTCCTGTAAAAGCTCCCTTTAAATTAATATCTACATTTTGAGCAGATAAACTTATTTTACTTTTTATATTACTTAAAATATTATATGAATCGCTTAAATATATAGTAGGAGGTGATATAGATATATCATTTTTTATTTTAAACTTATTGCACAAATTATTTAACTTTGTAAAAAAACTTTCTAACATATTTTTATTTCCATTAAGTTTCCAATTGCATAATATTAGCATATTTTACCTCAAACATTTTATCTGAACTAAGTTACTGTTTTGTGTCAGTAACTTAGAGAAGATTTTATATTAAACACAAAATTTTTTAATAGTACAAATTTCCTATCACTTTGTTTTATTTGAAAAAAAAATAAAAATATTTGTTTATATTTAAAGAACATTTTAATAATATAAAATTTATTATTTAATTTGTTGTTTCTTTAAAAAAATTTTTTTTTTAATTTTTTTTAAAAAATTATCTAAAAAAGATATGTTTACTATTCTATTCTTCTTATCAAAACTATCTATTTTATATTCAATTTTATCACCAAAATTTATCTTTAAAAAAGAACTATTATTTATAAAATTATTTGATATATTTAATTTTAATATAGCTTTAACTCCTTTAGAAAGATTTACATATATTTTTTTTTCTTCAATCTTGGAAATTGTACCTATAACAATAGATTTCTTTTTGTGTTTTTTCATATATTTTTTAAATGGATCTTCTTCTAATTGTTTAATTCCTAAAGAAATTCTTTCTCTTTCTACATCAACTTGCAATACTACAGCAGTAATTTTTTCATTTTTTTTATATTTTTTAGATGACTCTTCTCCATAAGAAAACCAAGAAATGTCAGACAAATGAATTAATCCATCTACTTCGCCTTTTAGACCAACAAATATTCCAAAATCAGTAATTGATTTTATTTTTCCTTCTACTATATCTCCTTTTTTATATTTTTTAGAAAAAATTTTCCATGGATTTTTTGTACATTGTTTTAAACCCAAAGATATTCTTCTTCTATCTTCATCTATATCTAATATCATAACTTTTATGTTATTGTTTAAATTAGTTACTTTTGAAGGATGTATATTTTTATTATTCCAATCCATTTCAGAAATATGAACTAATCCTTCTACTCCTTCTTTTATTTCTACAAAACATCCATAATCAGTTAAATTAGTAACTTTTCCTAATATTTTTGTTCCTACTGGATATTTTTTTGAAATGTTTGTCCATGGATCTTTACTTAATTGTTTTAACCCTAAAGATACTCTTACTTTATTTTTATCAAATTTTAAAATTCTTATTTTAATTTTTTCTCCTAATTTTACTATTTCATTTGGATGTTTAACTCTTTTCCATGCCATATCAGTTATATGAAGCAGACCATCAACTCCTCCTAAATCTATAAATGCTCCATAATCTGTTAAATTTTTAACTACACCTATGATGTTTTCTCCTTCCTTTAAGTTTTTTAACAATTTGTTTCTTTCTTCAGCATTTTCAAACTCTATTACAGCCTTTCTAGAAACGACTACATTATTTCTTTTTTTATCTAATTTTATTACTTTAAAATTTAATGATTTACCTTCCAAGTCACTAGTATCTTTAATAGGTCTAATATCTACTAATGATCCTGGTAAAAATGCTTTTATTTCCTTTAGTTCTACAGTAAAACCACCTTTAACTTTACCATTTATAATTCCTTTTACATTAGAAACATTTTTATGTGCTTCTTCTAGCTTTTCCCAAGATTCTTTTCTTTTTGCTTTTTCTCTAGATAATAAAGTTTCTCCAAACCCATCTTCTACAGTGTCTAAAACTACTTCTATATTATCTCCAATTTTTATGTCTAATTTTCCGTCAGAATTTTTAAATTGATCTATAGATATTCTAGATTCAGATTTTAATCCTGCGTCAACTATAACTATATCTTTTTCTATATCTATCACAGTTGCTTTTATAACAGAACCAGGCTTAGTTTGAATCTTTTGCAAAGATTTTTTAAATAGTTCTGTGAATGATTCATTCATATTTTATAAATTTTAACATTGTTTAACATAAATTTTGTATCCTACAAAAAATAGTTATATTTTTTTTACTAATTATTTTCCTTATTTATTAGATGAAATTTATATATTTTTATACATTAAAATATTGATATTTTCTTACAAAATAAAAATTTATTTCTACTAATTTTAATATTTTTTCATTAACTATTTTAACTATTGATATAACTAACTTTAAATATTATATTAAAATATTTTATAACAATATTAAAATTAACACTACAACATAAGTCTTGCAACTTGCAAACATTTTTCATTTATTTATAAAATAATTTATAAAAAATTTTTTAAAAATTATAAATTAAACAATATATTAATTTCAGCTATTAAAAAAAAATTAATTTACAAAAAAATTATTTTTTAAAATTACTTATAGAAAAAAGATTTTCAAAATATTTAGGAAAGGTTTTCTTAACACAATCTGGATTTAAAATAGTAATTTTTTTTTCAGATAATGCAACTAAAGAAAAACACATTGCCATTCTATGATCTTCATAAGTTTTTATTTCACAAGATATAAACTTTTTTGGAGGATTAATTTCTATAAAATCTTTTCCTTCTATTATAATAGATCCTACTTTTCTTAATTCTGCCGACATAGCTTTAATTCTATCGGTTTCTTTTACTCTCCAATTATAAATATTTTTTATAGTAGTTTTTCCTTTAGAAAAAAGAGCTAAAATTGCAACCGTCATAGCTACATCAGGAGTGTCATTCATATCTATTTCTATAGAACTTAAAGATCTTTTTTTTACAATTACAGAACTATTACCAATATTTACATAAGATCCCATTTTTTTTAAAATTTTAATAAATTTTATATCTCCTTGTATACTATTTTTACCAATTCCATTTACCTCTACTTTTCCTCCTTTTATAGCTGCCGCTGCTAAGAAATAAGACGCAGAAGAAGCATCTCCTTCTACAAAAAAAGATTTTGGAGAAATATAGTTTTGATTTCCTTTAATTTTAAAATAATAATAATTTTTATTAAATACTTTTATTCCAAAAATTTTCATTAATTTAATAGTCATATTGACATATGGTTTTGAAACCAAATTATTTGTTATAAAAATTTCTGTATTTTTCTTTGCTAAAGGAGATGCCATTAATATGGAAGTTAAAAATTGACTAGAAATTTTTCCATTTAAATAAATTTTACCTCCTTGAAAACCTCCTTTTAAAATTATTGGTGGATATCCATACACATTTTTATATTTTATTTTAGCCCCAGAACTTTTTAATGATTCAACTAAATGTTTTATAGGTCTACAATTCATTCTATTATTTCCATACAATTTTATATTGTTTTTATATAAAGAAAAAATTGAAGTTAAAGGCCTCATAGCTGTTCCAGCATTTCCTAAAAATATAGAAATTTTTTTTTTAAAATTAAATTTGTCTTTAGATCCAGATATTAACAAAGTACTATTCAACTTATCATAATTTATTAAAAATCCAATTTTTTTTAATGCTTTTATCATATAATAAGTATCTTCACTAAATAAAAAATTTTTTATTAAAGTTTTACCACTAGAAAGAGCAGATAAAAGTAATACTCTGTTAGAAATACTTTTAGATCCTGGTAAATTAATTTTTCCATTTATTTTTGATATTGGATATATAGTAATTTTTTTTTTCATGAATTTCCTATAAAATTTTTATAAAAACTTAAACTAATTTTAATATATATAAAAAATAATTATCCAAAATTTTTTTCAAATTTTATCATAAAATTTACTAATTTTTTTACTCCTTCTAAAGGCATTGCATTATAAATAGAAGCTCTAATACCACCTAATAAACTATGTCCTGATAAATATAAAAGACCTTTTTTTTTAGACATATCTAAAAATTTTTTATTTAAACTATCATGTTTTAGTCTAAATGTTATATTCATAATAGATCTATTATCATTATGTATATCGTTTATATAAAAATCAGAACTGTCAATTGTATCATATAATAATTTAGATTTTATAAAATTATTCTTTTCTATTTTATCTATTCCTCCATTTTTTATAATCCATTTAAAAACTAATCCTGACATATACCATGAAAATGTAGAAGGAGTATTAAACATAGAATTATTTTTATAATTTATAGAATAATCCAAAATAGAAGGTGTATATTTATTTTTATTAAATAATAACTTTTTTTTTATTATTAATATTGTAATCCCAGAAGGGCCTATATTTTTTTGAGAACTGGCATATATAAGATCATAATTTTTTATTTCAATTTTTTTAGATAATATTACAGAAGAAAAATCTCCAACTATTATGTTTTTATAAAAATTAGGTTCTTCATGCACAGCTATTCCTTCTATAGTTTCATTAGGACAATAGTGTATATATTTAGATGTATTTTTTATTTTCCACTTAGACATTTTTAAAATATACTTTTTATTTTTCTTAAATCTTTTTACATTTATTATATTGGTTTTAGAGTATTTCATAGCCTCCATAGCAGCACACATAGACCAATACCCAGTATTTATATAATCTGTTTCTTCATCAAAGTTTTTCAATAAGTTCATAGGTATAGCAGAAAATTGCCCTCTAGCTCCACCATGTAAAAATAAAATTTTATAATTATTTGGTATATTTAATAAATTTCTAAAATTTTTTTCTATTTCTTGTGTCATTAAAACAAACTTTTTACTTCTATGACTTATTTCTATTATAGAAGATCCTGAATTTTTCCAATTTAAAAAATCCTTTTTAGCTTTTTTCATTACATATATTGGTAACATAGCAGGTCCAGCACTAAAATTATAAATTTTATACATTTTTTTTAATAATAGAATATTTTATATAAATAAAAATTTTATTTTTTTAATATTATATAAATTCTAATCCTTTCATATAACGATTTTTTAAAATGTTAGGCACTTTTATCTTGCCGTCTTTATCTTGATAATTTTCCATAATAGCAGCTAATGTTCTTCCAATAGCTAAACCTGAACCATTTAAAGTATGTACATATCTCTTATTTTTATTTTTATCTAAAAATTTTATATTAATTCTTCTAGATTGGAAATCTTTCATATTTGAACAAGAAGATATTTCTACATATTTTTTTTGATATGGAAACCAAACTTCTAGATCATATGATTTAGAAGAAGAAAATCCTATGTCATTAGTACAAATAGACATTTTTCTATAAGGAAGATTTAACAACTGTAATATTTTTTCTGCATGACTTGTAATGTTTTCTAAATAATAATTTGATTTTTCCGGATGAACAATTTGCATTATTTCTACTTTATCAAATTGCTTGGTTCTTATTAAACCTTTATTGTTAATACCATAAGAAGTTTTCTCATTTCTAAAACAAGGGGTATTTGAAGTAAAAAGTAACGGTAATTTTTTTTCTTTTATAACACTATTTAAAAATAAATTAGTTAATGGAACTTCTGATGTTGGTATCAAAAAAAGTTTGTTTTTTTTTATTTTTTTTTTAATTTTATTTTTACTAAATTTTATTGATATTAAATCTTTATAAAACTTTGGGAGTTGCCCAGTTCCATATAAACATTTTTCATATACTAAATATGGAACATAAGTTTCTGTATATCCATTATTTTCTACATGAACATCTAACATAAATTGACTTAATGATCTATATAATAATGATAATTTATTTTTTAAAACAAAAAAATTAGACCCAGATATTTTAGAAGCATTACAAAAATCTAAATTTTCTTTTCTTTTACCTAAATCTATATGATCTTTTATTTTAAAATTATATTTTTTTATTTTACCCCATTTATATACTTCTAAGTTATCTTTGAAACTTCTCCCAATAGGGGTATTTTCATCAGGAATATTTGGTAATGTATAATAATATTCTAAAATTTCTTTTTCTAAATTATATAAATACAATTTTTTTTTTAATAAAATTTTATTATAATATAAAACTTCTTTTTGTAAATCTTTATAACTTTTTTTAGCTAACTTAAGATAACCAATTTTTTTAGAAGTTCTATTTCTATAACATTCTAAATTTTCTTTTTCTAACTTAATTTTTTTTATTTTTTTATTTATTTTATTAACATAATCTACATCTAAAATAAATCCTCTACTTTTTAATTTGTTATAAACTGTATTAATATCATATCTTAACATTTTTATATCTAACATATTATAATTTTTTCTTATTATTGTTTTTATTGTTTTTTTTTTAACAGTTATAGTATACTTTTTTTTCATATAAAAATATAAATTAAAATTGCAACTATATAAAAATTAATAATTTAAAAATATTAAATTATATATACTTATAAAACATAATTATAATATAATATTTTAAAAGTATATACAAAAAAAAATGTAATAAAACTAAAAATAATATATAAATTAAAATTATGAAAAATAAAATAATAAAAAGTAATTTAATAATACTAGGATCAGGTCCTGCTGGATACACAGCATCTATATATGCATCTAGATCTAATTTATCTCCAATATTAATAACAGGAAATCAAATTGGAGGTCAATTATCAATAACAGAAAAAATAGAAAATTGGCCTTCTGAGTATACTCCAATAAGTGGAAAAAAAATAATGAAAAATTTTCTAAAACACTCTAAAAAATTTGGAACAAAAATATATAAAAAGAAAATTTTAGAAGTAGATTTTAAAAATACTATGATTATTTTAAAAAGTGAAGATATAATTTTTAAATCTCATTCTTTAATAATAGCAACAGGATCAAAACCAAAAAAACTAGGAATAAAATCTGAAAAGAAATTTTTAGGAAAAGGAATATCTTCATGTGCATTATGTGATGGTTTTTTTTACAAAAATAAAACTGTTGCAATAGTAGGAGGAGGAAATTCAGCCGTAGAAGAAGCTATATATTTATCAAAAATTGTAAAAAAAATATACTTAATACATAGAAGAAATAAGTTCAAAGCTGAAAAAATATTAGTTAATAGATTATTAAAAATATGTAAAACTAAAAAAATAAAAATTTATTTTAATTATAAAATAGAAAAAGTATATGGAGAAAAAAATACAGTAAAAAGTGTAAAAATAATTTCAAACAAAAAAAAATATAAAAAAATTAATATTTCTGGTCTTTTTGTTTCTATAGGGTATATTCCAAAAACTAATTTATTTAAAGGAAAATTAATAATGGAAAATGGATATATTAAAACAAATTTTGGTAGACATGGAAACTTTACGTCTACTAGTAAACCTGGAGTATTTGCTGCTGGAGATGTAATTGATCATGTATACAAACAAGCAATAACAGCATCATCTTTTGGATGCATGGCAGCTATAGATGCAGAAAAATATTTATCTAAAACATTAAAAATATAACTAATAAAAGAGAAAATATGATAAAAGAAAAACAAATAGAAATCCAAGGAACTGTTATAGAAACTCTACCAAATACAATGTTTAGAGTAGAGTTAGAGAATGGACATAAAATAATAGCTCATATATCTGGAAAAATGAGAAAAAATTATATAAGAATATTAACTGGAGATAAAGTTACTATTGAAATGACTCCTTATGATACAGAAAAAGGTAGAATAATATTTAGAAGCAGATGATATAAATTACTAGAATATTTTAATTTTATTTTTTTAAAATTTGGAAATTAAAAATGAGAACAGAATATTGTGGGAATATTTCTTCAAGTATTTTATTAAAAAAAGTTGTTTTATGCGGATGGGTTGAAAAAATAAAAAATTTAGGATATTTTTTATTTTTTTATATAAAAGATATTAAGGGATGCGTACAAATAATATCTAAAAAAAAATATACTAAAAATTTCACAGAGACAAAAAATATTAAAAATGGATTTTGTGTTCAAATAGTAGGTATAGTAAAAAAAAGAAAAAAAAACAATATAAATAAAAAAATAGTTAATGGAGATATAGAAATACATGCAAAAAAAATAAACATATTAAGTAAGTCAAAAAATATTCCTATAGATTTACTTAAAACAAATAAAGAAAAAAACATATTAAAATATCGTTATTTATACTTAAGAAATGAAAAAATACAAAAAAACTTAATAATTAGAAGTAAAATAATATTATTAATACATAAATTTATGCAAAACAATGATTTTATACATATAGAAACACCAATAATAACTAAGTCTACACCAGAAGGAGCGAGAGATTACATAATACCTAGTAGAAAGCATATAGGAAAATTTTATGCATTACCTCAATCTCCTCAAATATTCAAACAATTGTCAATGATTTCTGGATTTGATAGATATTATCAAATAGCTAGATGTTTTAGAGATGAAGATATAAGATCTAATAGACAACCTGAATTTACACAAATAGATTTAGAAGCTTCTTTTGTAAATGAAAAAAAAATAAAAGAAATTACAGAAAGTTTGATAAGAGAAATTTTTAAAAAAATTTGTAAAACAAAATTAAAAAAATTTGAAACTATTACTTATAAAAATTCTATTAAAAAATATGGAACAGACAGTCCTGATATTAGAAATCCATTAAAAATAATAGAAATCACAAAATTTTTTAAAAAAAAATATATTTTAAAAAAAAAAAATAAAAAAATTTTAATAATATATATATCTAAAAAAAATAATTTGTCTTTAAAAAAAATACAAAATTATAAAAACTTTATAAAAAAATATAATGTTAAAAAAGTTTTTTTTATAAAAATTATTAAAAATATTAAAAATATAAAAATATATAAAAATATAAAAATTAATAATAAAATAATAAAAAAATTAACTAAAATATACAAATTTAAAAAGAATGATGTAATTATAATTGCTGTAACTAAAAAAAATAATATTTATAAAATATTTGGTAAAATAATAAAAAAAATTGCGAATGATTTTAATTTAATAAACAAAAATTCTTATAGAGCTATATGGATAACAGAATTTCCTATGTTTAAGAAAAATAAAAAAGGAAAATTTTCTGCAGTTCATCATCCATTCACACTTCCAAAAACAAAATCTATAAAAAAAATAAAAAAATATCCAGAAAAAATTTTGTCAAAATCTTATGATCTAGTAATGAATGGAAAAGAAATAGGAGGAGGATCTGTAAGAATAAATAATATAAAAATGCAAAAACTTATATTTAAAATAATAAACTTGTCTAAAAAAAAACAAAAAGAAAAATTTGGTTTTTTTTTAAATGCACTTAAATATGGCCCTCCTCCACATTCTGGAATAGCTTTAGGTTTAGATAGAATTATGATGACTATAACAAAAAATTTAGATATAAAAAATATAATTGCATTTCCTAAAACATCTAAAGCATCATGTGTTATGACAAATGCTCCAAGTAAAATAAAAAATTTATTTTTAAAAAAAATACATATTAAAGTAGCAAAATAACATTTTAAATGCTTTAAAAAAATAATTTTATAAAAAATTATACTTTTAATACTTTTATAAAATTATTACACATATTAAAATTATTATTTTGTTCAAAAATTACTATTAGATCATTTTTTTTTATAAACTTTTTTTTAAATAGAAAATTAATAATTTTATTTTCTAAATCTACTTTATTTATTAAATTTTTTAAACAAATTGGAATAATTCCTCTGCATAATGTAAAATAATATAGAGAGTTATTACAATTTGTAAAATAAAATATTGGATTTTTAGAAAATATTCTAGAAGGAATTAAGGATATTTTTTTAGATCTGTGTATAGTAACTATAGCTGAAACAAATTTAAGATTGTTTGATATGTATACAGCAGAAGAAGATATTGTTTGGTTATAATTTTTTTTTTTATTAAAAATTTTTATAAATTTTTTTTTATTGCAATTTTTTTCGACTTCTATACAAATTTTACTCATACATAAAACAGTTTCTATAGGATACTTTCCTGATGCAGTTTCTGCTGAAAGCATAACTGCATCTACTCCATCTAATATAGAATTAGAAACATCCATAACTTCAGCTCTAGTTGGAAAAGGATATTTTATCATTGATTCCATCATTTGTGTTGCTACTATAACTATTTTATTAAATTTTATAGAATTTTTTACAATTTTTTTTTGAGCTAATGCTATTTTAGATTCATTTATTTCTACTCCTAAATCTCCCCTAGCTACCATTATAGCGTCTGAAGCTATTATTATTTTATTCATTATAGAAGAATTATTTGCTACTTCAGCTCTTTCTATTTTTGCTACTATTTTTATATTTCTTCCATAAGATTTAATTAATTTTTTTACAATATTTATATCTTTGTATGATTTAGGAAAAGAAACAGCTAAATAATCTAAATTTATTTTAGAGGAAAAAATTATATCTTTTTTGTCTTTATTAGTAATTGTTTTTGCTGACAACCCTCCCCCTAATTTATTTATTCCTTTATTATCCAATAAAACACCACCCATAACCACAGTAGTTATTATTTTTTTAATATTTATAAGTTTCACTTTTAAAGAAATTTTTCCATCATCTAATAACAGAATATCTCCTTTAGATAAATCTTTATACAAATTTTTATAATTTATACCTACAGAATATCTATCACCATATTCATTTTTTAATTTATAATCTAATATAAAAATGTCATTTTTTTTTAAAAAAATTTTTTTTTTTTTAAACTTAGATATTCTTATTTTAGGACCTTGTAAATCTCCTAATATTCCTATATTACAATTTAATTTTTTTCTTAAATAAAAAATCATCTTAATTTTTTTTAAATGATCTGATTTATTTCCATGAGAAAAATTTAATCTAAATACATTCACACCATTAATAACCATTTTTTTCAAAATTTTTATATTATCTGTAGAAGGACCCATAGTAGCTATTATTTTAGTTTTTTTTAGTTTATTTAACATACAACTCCTTTATATAAAATTTAAATATATTGTTTAAAAAAATAAAATATAAAATATATAATTAAAAAAAATAAAAAATATAAAAAAAATTAAAAATAATAAATTTTATTTTATAAAATTTATAATAAATAATTTTAAAAAAATATTTAAAAAATATAATATAAGAAAAAAAAATATTAAAAAATTATACTTAAAATAATATAATAAAAATAAATTTAATTATATATTAATTATAATATTATTAAAATATTTTAAAATATTAATAAAAATAGGAAAAATTTTTATGAATTTAAATAATTATGACTTTGTAATTTTTGGAGCTAAAGGAGATTTGTCAAAAAGAAAATTGTTTCCAGCTCTTTATAAGTTAGATGATAAAAAAATATTAAATAAAAAAACTAAAATAATAGGAGTAGGAAGAATAACATGGAAAAAAAATGATTTTTTAAAATTTGTAAAAAATGCTTTAAAAAAGTTTCTATCAGAAAAAATTAAAAAAAATACATGGAAAATTTTTAAGAAAAGACTAATATTTTGTAACTTAGATATATGCGATACAAAAAAGTTTTTTAAATTAAAAAAAAAAATAAAAAATAATAAAATTATAATTCATTATTTTGCAACATCTTCAAATCTATATGAAAAAATATGTAGAGGATTATATAAATCTAAAATAAACTTAAAAAATTCTAGAATAATTTTAGAAAAACCAATAGGTGATTCTTTTTTAACATCAGAAAAAATAAATAAAAAAATAGAAAAATATTTCAAAGAAAATCAAATATTTAGAATAGATCATTATTTAGGAAAAGATACTATAATAAATTTATTATATTTAAGATTTGCTAATTCAATATTTTATAATATTTGGAATAAGAAAAATATTGATCATGTACAAATTACTATAGCAGAAAAGATAGGAATAGAAGGAAGAAGTAAATATTTTAACAAAACAGGGCAAATGAAAGACATGGTTCAAAACCATATTTTACAAATATTAAGCATAATAGCTATGAAAGCGCCTAAAAAACTAGATTCTGAAAATATAAGAAATGAAAAAATAAAAATATTAAAAAAATTACGTTTCATAAAAGAAAGTGAAATACATAATAAAACTTCAATCGGACAATATTCTGATGGAAAAATAAATAACAAAAAATTAAATTCTTATATTTCAGAAATTTCAGAAAAAAAAAATAGTAATACTGAAACATTTGTTGCTATTAGAGTTGATATAAAAAGCAAAATGTGGAAAGGAGTACCATTTTATTTAAGAACAGGTAAAAGGCTTCCAAAAAAATGTTCTAAAATAGTTATAGTATTTAAAAAAAATATACCAAAAATTTTTAATAAATTTTCTGGATCTGTTAAAAATAAACTCGTAATAATACTAGAACCAAATGAAAAAATATATTTAAATTTTTTTAATAAAATTCCTAGTTTAAAAAAAAAATGTAAATTAAAAAATTTAAAAATGTGTTTTAAATATTCAGAAAAATTTAAAAAAAAAATTATACCAGATCCTTATGAAAAACTTATTTTAGAATGCATATTAGGAGATCAATCTTCATTTGTGCATATTAATGAAGTTAAATATTCTTGGAAATGGATAGATAATATAATTAATATTTGGAAAAAAGTATCTAAAAAATCTGAATTATATAAATCAGGAACATGGGGGCCTAAATTATCCAAAAAAATAATTAAAAGAGATGGAAGAAGTTGGATTTAAAATTACTATTTTAAAAAAAATTATTAAAATAATTATATAAATTATTAATAATTTTTTAAAAAAAACAATTTTATATATTTTTTTTAAAATTAAAAATATAATTAAAACAACATTAAATAATATCTTTTAAAAAAAATATATAAAATATATATTTATGTATAATAAAAAAATTTAAACGTCAAAAATAAAAATAATATAATTTATATAAAAATTTTAAATATAATTATATTTATAAAACATGCTTATATTTTATATTATTTTTATAAACAATTATATAATTATAAAATAAGTTATTTTTTAAATATATTAATATTTTTGTAAAATAAAACTTTAAAATATGATGTAATAAATTTTTTTTATTAGATTATAAAAATTATAAAAAAATATTAATAAAATATTATTATTTATAAAATTTTATTAAACAAAAAAAAATAAATTATATATTTTATTAATATAAAAAACATATTTTAATATAATATTTTTTATAATAAAAATATTATAATTTTAAAATTTGTTTAAAAATATTTTTAATATACTTCTAAAACATAATTTTATATGATATTGTTAAATATAAAAATTTATGTTCTATAAAATACATAATTAATAATATTATTTATATATTTTATTTATAAATATTTTATTTATATTTAAAATATGTTATTATTTATAAAAAATTATTATTTTATTTTAAAATAAATATTTATTTTTATATCGTGGTCAATAATCATGTTAGGTAAGACAAGTTACAATTCTGTTTATGTATGGCATCTTTAAATTAAAATTTTTAGAACAAAGTAGTTGAAATTACTTATCTTTTGAATCTTAAATTCATGCCTCATGCAGTAATGTTTCTGGTTTATCTATATGTTATATCTTTTAGACCTATATAAATATGTTCAAAGGAAAAATTACAAAAATGGCAAAGATAAAAGGTCAAGTTAAGTGGTTCAACGAATCTAAAGGTTTTGGTTTTATTACACCAGAAGACGGAAGTAAAGATGTATTTGTACATTTTTCTTCTATACAAAGTGAAGGATTCAAAACTTTATCAGAAGGACAAAACGTAGAGTTTGAAATTCAAGACGGCCAAAAAGGTCCAGCTGCTGTTAATGTATCTTCTATATAAACATAAAAAATAAAACATATAAATTTTATTTTATGATTGTTTTAATTTTATATACGTGCCTTTACAAAAATGTTGTAAAGGCGCTTTATATAAAAAATATTTTTTATTTATAAATAATTTATTTTTAAAAAAATATATATTTAAAATTTTAAATTTTAAAATATAGTTTATTGTTTTTTATTTGATGGAGTATTTAATGGAGATAATTTTAGATCCGTCTAATTGGGCCGGTCTATTAACTTTAATTATTTTAGAAGTAACGTTAGGAATAGATAATTTATTATTTATTACAATTATATCAAATAAGTTACCTGTACATCAAAGGGATAAGGCTAGAATTATAGGGTTGAGTATAGCTTTATGTATTAGATTAATATTATTATTTCTAGTATCTTGGATAACAACATTAAATAGTACTATAATTCAAATAAAAGGATTTAAATTTTCAAGTAAAGACATAATACTTTTTTTAGGGGGATTGTTTTTACTGTTCAAAGCTATAACAGAACTAAATGAAAGATTAGATCATCCAAAAAATATAAAAATAGAAAACAAAATATATACTAGTTTTTGGTTTGTAATATTTCAAATAGTTTTATTAGATGTTATTTTTTCTTTAGATTCAGTTATTACATCTTTAGGAGTAGTAAATAAGTTATCCATGATGATAATATCAATGATAATCGCAATGATAATAATGTTATATGCTGCAAAAATAATTACAAAATTCATAAATAAACATCCTACAATAGTTTTATTATGTATAAGTTTTTTATTAATGATTGGGCTTAGTTTAATAGCAGAATCTACTGGTTTTTTTATACCTAAAGGATATTTATATACGGCTGTAGTATTTTCTACTTTGATAGAGCTTTTTAATCAAATAGCAAAAAGAAACTTTATAAAATACCAGTCTAATATGCCAATGAGGAAAAGATTGGCTGAAATAGTTATCAAACTTATGTCTAAAAAACAAAAAGACAAATCTAATAAGAAAGAAGAAAATAAAAAAAATAATTATATAGCTAATTTTAAAAAAGAAAATGAAGAATTTAAAGATGAAGAAAGATATATGATGCATGGAGTATTAACTTTAGCATTAAGATCGATTAGAAGTATAATGACTCCTAGAGGAGAGATTTCTTGGGTAAACTCTGAACATAAAAACAAAAAAATTAGATCTAAGTTGTTAAAAAGTCCTCATAGTTTATTTCCAGTATGTAAAGGGGAATTAGATAAAATAGTAGGAATAGTAAGAGCTAAAGAAATGTTAATAGCTTTAGAAAAAAAAATAAACATATTAGACTTCTCTTCTAAAATTTCTCCTATAATAATACCAGATACTTTAGATCCTATAAACTTATTAAAAATATTGAGAAAAGCAAAAGGTAATTTTGTAATAGTAACTAATGAATTTGGAGTTATACAAGGTTTAATTACACCATTAGATGTTTTAGAAGCTATTGCAGGAGAATTTCCAGATGCAGATGAAACACCAGATGTAATAGAAGAAAAAAATAGTTGGTTAGTAAAAGGAAACACTGATTTACATTCATTAGAACAATTATTAAATGTAGATAAACTTGTAGATAAAGAAAAAAAATGTGCATCTTTAGCAGGTTTTTTAATTTCAAACACAGGAAATATACCAAATATAGGAGAAACTATTAAAATAAATAATCTAGAATTTACTATTATTAAATCTAATAGATACAAAATAAAATTAGTTAGAATAAGAAAAACAAATTTATAAAAAATTAAAACATTATTTAAAAAAATATGAAAAAAAATATTTTATCTTTAGAAAGTTCTAATAAAAGTTGTTCTATTGCGTTATTAATTAAAAAAAAAATAGATTTTGTATTTGATAAATGCAAAAATAATTATGAAAAAAAAATTTTTCCTATGATGCAAAAAATAATAAATAGAAATAAAATTAATATAAATAGTATAAAAATAGTTGCTTATTCAAATGGTCCTGGTAGTTATTCAGGAATAAGAATATCATCTAGTATAGCAAAAAGTTTTTTTTTAAATAAAAAAATAAAATTATTATCTATATCTTCATTAAAAGTAATTGCAGAAAACTGCTGGAAAATATATAAAAAAAGAAATTTAATAATATTAATTAAAAATAAAAAAAATAATTTTTTTTATGGAAAATATTCTAGAAATAAAAATGGCACTTGGTCAGGAAAAAGTACAGAGAAACTTATTAATTTTAAAAAATTGATAAAAAAAATTATAGAAAAAAAAAACATAAATATTGCCGGAAACTTTAAAAAGAAAGAAATAAAAAAAGCTTTAAATGAAAATAAATATAAAAATAAAATATTTTTTTTTAAAATTAATTATCCAAATGCAAAATATATAATATATATAGCAAAAAAAATATTAAAAAATGATAGCACTAGAAATGATATAATAAAATATCCTAAATATTTAATATAAAACATTATTATTTTTTTTTTTTAAAAAAATTTATATATAATTCTAATATATAAAAATGTTTATCTTTCTTTTCATTTATTTCTATATCACAATTTTTAGAATCTGCTTTAAAATGTTTTTTCATAGCAACAATAATATCATTTTTAAAATTTTTTAAATAACTTATATGAGAATTACTTTTTTTTTTTTTAGAAATTATATAATTAAGTCTCTTTTTAGCTATAATAGCTGTGTTTGTATTATTAGAATAAAAAAAATATAAAAATGACATATAAAATTTTACCTCCAAAATAACCATTTCAAAAAACTATTTTCTTTTTTATAAAATTTTATAGGAATCTTTTCTCCTAAAAATCTCCTAACAGTATCTTTATAAGATTTTCCAGAAATAGAATTTTTATCCAAAATTACAGGAGTTCCTTTATTAGATGCATTTAACACTGAAGAATCTTCTGGAATTATTCCTATTATAGGTATTTTTAAAATATCTAAAACATCTTCTAAACTCAACATTTGACCTTTGTTTACTCGTTCTTGATCATATCTAGTTAATATTAAATGTTCTGATACAGGATTATCTCCTTTCTCTGATCTTTTTGAAGTTGAAGATATTATTCCTAACATTCTATCGGAATCTCTTACTGAAGATATTTCCGGATTAGCTACTATTATAGCATCATCAGCAAAATATATAGATGTTATAGCACCATTTTCTATACCAGCAGGAGAATCACAAATTATAAATTCAAAATTCATATCAGATAATTTTTTAAAAACTGAATTTACTAAATTTTTTTTTAAAACACTTTTATCTCTAGTTTGAGATGCAGGAAGTATATACAAGTTATCTGTTCTATTATCTTTTATAAGAGCTTGTTTTATAGATACATCATTATTTAAAACATTCACAAAATCATATACTACTCTTCTTTCACAACCCATAACTAAGTCTAAATTTCTTAAACCTATATCAAAATCTATTACTATAGTTTTATATCCTAATTTTGCCAAACCTACAGCTATAGAAGCACTTGTTGTTGTTTTTCCAACCCCACCTTTTCCTGAAGTAACTACAACTATTCTGCTCATTAAAATAATTTCCATTATTAAAAAATTTTATAATTATATTCTTTTTGCATATAAACTATTATCTTTTAAAAAAAAATAAGAAGATTTACCAATAATTTTTTTAGGAATTCTGTCATATAACCAATAATTAGTATAAATTGCTATAAGTTCTGGATAACAAAACTTACAAAAAATTTTAGAAGATAAGTCTCCTAAAGATCCAGCTATAGCTTTTCCTCTTAAAGCTCCATATATATGTATATTTTTATTAGAAATTATTTCAGCCCCATAACTAACATTATTTATTATAACTATATCAGAATCTTTAGAATAAATTTTTTGACCTGATCTTATAGGATAACTTATAGTAATAGTATTATTTTCTTTATTATTTACATTTTTTAATTTTTTTTTGTCTACTTTTCTAATATTTTTTATAAAATTTTCTTTTTCAATATTTAAGTACGGTATTCCAGAATTAAGTATATAATTTTTTAAAATAGTATTAAAACAACCAGAAAATCCCATTATTTTAAATTTAAACAATAACATTAATTTTTTTGTTGATATCCAATCTGATATTTTCATATAAAACATAATATTTATTACTATAGGAGCTTTATCTAAAATGTTTGGAAATTCTCTTATTTTTTTTTTTAAATAATGCGTAAAATTTTCTAAATCATATTTATATATGTTTAGAACTAACAAAGTAAAATTTTTTCCATAAAATTCTAAACTATATTTATTCATATAAATTTTTCATATTATAAAAATATAATAAAAATTAAAACTATAAAGTAAAATTATTCACAAAAATATATTACCCAGAGCGGGAATCGAACCCGCAAAGCCAAAAAAGCCGAGGGATTTTAAGTCCCTTGTGTTTACCTATTTCACCATCCGGGCAGTTATGAAATAACATAAAATAAAACATTTTATAGGCGTATCCTGGAGTCGAACCAGGTTTTTCGGATTTGCAATCCGACACATAACCAATCTGTCAATACGCCATATTAAAAAATATAATTTTATAAAAAAATAATTTATTTAAATAATATCATAAAAGGAAAATAAATCAAATTAATATTTTTTACTATCTATTTTAATTTTTTTATAATAAAATATATATATTAAATTTATTATTTACTAAACGTTTATATTTAAATTTCTGGAGGAATGGCCGAGTGGTTTAAGGCAGCGGTCTTGAAAACCGCCGATGAGAAATCTCATCCGAGAGTTCGAATCTCTCTTCCTCCTAAAATATATTTAATCATATTTAATTTTTTTTATAATATTATAGAATTTAGAAAAACTAAATCCAAAAATAAATAAAGAAAAAAAATAAGAAAAAAATGAAATTAACAAGAACAAAAATAAATATGAAAATCTAACTATTATATTAGAATATAAATATACATTAATAAAAATATTTTTAATAAAATACATAGTTATAATCATAAACAATATTGAAAAAATTATAATTAATGAAAATTTATACCAATTTTTTTTAAACGAAAATATATTATTTTTATTTAAATAATAAAATAGAAATAATAAATTTATCCAGGATCCTATACTAAAAGACAATGCTAATCCTACGTGTTGTAACTTACTTACCAAAAATATATTAATAATCTGAGTAGCTATTATGCTAAATATTGAAATTTTCATAGGAGTAGAAGCATCTTGTCTAGCATAAAAAGCTGATACTAATACTTTGGTTAAAACCATTGAAACTAAACCTATAGAATAAGCTATTAAAGTTTTTTGAGTCATTAAAGTATCTGAATAGCTAAAATTACCATATTGAAACAAAGTAAATATTATATATTTAGAAAAAAACGCAACAAATAAAGAGCTTGGAGCAGATATTATTATACTTAATTTAATACCCCAATCAAATAAGTCAAAAAATTTATTATTTAGATTTTTATAAAAAAAGTTAGATAAATAAGGAAGTAAAATTGTAGAAAGTGAAGTTCCTAATATTCCAGCTGGAAATTCTATTATTCTATCAGCATAATATATCCAAGATACTGATCCAGAAATTATTAATGAAGATATTATAGTATTACATAAAAGAGAAATTTGATTAGCTGAAACTCCTAACATAGCCGGAAACATTTTTTTTAAAAATGTATATATTGGTTTGTTCTTAAAATTAAAGGAAGGCAATAACAATCTATTAATTCTATATAAATTAAAAATTTGTAAAATTACTTGTATAAATCCTCCTATTAATACACTAAATCCTAAAGATAATATACTTGGATTGAAATATTTAGATAAAAAAATAGAAAATATTATCATACTAATATTCAAAAACATAGGCATAAAAGAAGAAGATAAAAAATGATTCCAAGCATTTAAAACACATGCAGATAAAGAAACTAAGCAAATAAAAAAAATATATGGAAAAATTATTTTTAGTAAAAATACTGTTATATTATATTTATTAATATCTTTTAAAAATCCTGGAGCTATTAATAATACAATTTTAGAAGAAAAAAGTACTCCTAAAGAAATTAAAATTATTAATATCAAAATCATTATTCCAAATATATTAGAAATAAATTTATTAACTATTTTATCATTTTCTTTTTTTTTTAACTTTATTAAAATAGGTAAAAAAACTTGAGAAAACGCTCCTTCAGATAATATTTTTCTAAAAAAATTAGGTATTTTAAAAGCTATAAAAAAAGCATCTGTATACATAGACACACCAAAACATTTAGCAATATAAATATCTCTTATAAAACCTACAAATCTAGAAAAAAAGCTAATTAAACTTATTGACAAAATAGATCTTAAAAAAGCCATAATTTTACTACCTTCAATTACAAACTAAAAAAAATAAAAAATAAAATTTATTATAATTTTTTTATAAAAAATATATTATATGTTTTTAAAATTTTAAAAAAAATATATAAAAAATAACAAAACAATAGATTTTATAAATATAATTTCATATTATTTTATACTAAAATATTTTAATTATTTTTTTATTTTTAATTTAAAAATACTTCAATATAACATATTAAAAATTTCAAAATATATAAAATAAAATTTTTTATAAACTTTATAAAAAATTTTATAAAAAAATAAACTTTTTTTATTAAAAATATATTAATATATATATACATATTTAAAAAAATATATAATATTATAGTAAATAAAATATTTTTTTTTATAATATAAAATATTTAAATAACTTAAATATTGAAAATAAAATAAAATGATTAAAATTATAGATGATTTTTTTGAATTAAATAAAACAATTTTAAATTTAAGATCTTTTAAAGAAGAATCTATTGCATCAAATATTGCAAATTCTGAAACTCCAAATTATAATAAAAAATATGTAAACTTTAATAAGATCATAAAAAAGATTTGTTTTTATAAAAAAAGAAATCTTTATACAACTTCTAAAAAGCATATTAAAAATAATTTTAAAATTTTAAATAAAAATAACTATACAAATTTTTTAACAAAAAAAAATTTTTTTGATATAAACAATAAAATAGATACAAATGAAGAAAAAATAAAATTTTTAAAAAATAGTTTAAAATATGAAATAGATTTGTCAATAATAAAAAAAAAAATAAAAAATATATATTTAGTTATACAAGGATAATAAAAAATGTCTTTAATAAATATATTAAACACATGTGCATCAGCTATTAACGTAGAAGAAAAGAAAATTGAAATACATACAAATAATATTGCTAATTCTGAAACTATGGAATATAAAAATGGAAAATTTTATCCATATACAGCTAAAATGGCTATATTAGATACATATAAAAATAATAAATACGAAACAGAAAGAGTAAAAATAAAAAAAATAGTTAATACTAAAGATCCTTATAAAAAAATTTATGATCCGAATAATCCTTTATCAAATTCTGAAGGATATTTAAAACTATCTAATGTAAACTATTTAAACGAAACAGTAAATTATTTAAATGCATCTAAAAGATATCAAGCAAATTTAGAAATAATACAAACAATAAAACATATTATTCTAAAAACTATTGATATATCTAAATAATTAAAAGTCTTGTATAATATAAAGTCAATAACATGAACAAAATATTTATTAAAATAGAAATATAAAAAATAAAAATAATTTATTAAAAATTAATTGAGGAAAAATATGTTAATTACTACTCCTATAAACACACAACAAAATAAAGAAAATGAAAAAAAAATAGTAAACGAAAAAAATAAAACAAATAGTTATAGTGAAGAAACAAGAAAATTTTTTAAGAAAGCATTTGAAAATAACAAGTTAATAGATGATAAAGATGTTAAAGAAAATATTATATATGTAAAAAGAGGAGGCCAATTATTAAACGAAATATTCGGAAGTATGTTTAATAGAAGACAAGCTGCAAACTATGGTTTATTTAGATTAGTAGATAAAGAAGGAAACGTATCTCTTAGTTCTAAAAGAGATTTTAAAATGAACGATGAACTAAAAATAGTAAATAATGATGGAAAATATCTAACAGGTAATTTGTGTGAAAATAATAATATATCTGGAAACACATCAAAACCTGAAATATTAGATTTTTCTAAAAAATTCTTACCAATAATAAATAAAACTAATGAAATTAGTATAGAAGCTAATTTAAATACAGATGAAGAAACAAAAGAAGAAATTAAATTTAATCCATTAGATCCTTTTACATATACAATAAAACATAGTATAAAAGTATATGATAAAACAGGTCATGATAATAATTTAGACATATATTTTTTAAAAAATGCAGTAAATTCTTGGAGAATAATATCAATTAATAGAAAAAATAATGAAAGATATGATCAAAATTACATATTTTATAATAGAGCAAATAAAAAAATACATATAATGGGATCAGGAATAATAGTAAAATCTGATTTCGATCCTAGCTCAAAAAATAAAATATTATTTAAATGCACTGATATGACTACAAGAAAAGATACACCAACATGTTTTAAAAAACCTATAGCAGACGGAATGCCTATGAAAAGTTTAAATCATTATGACATATGTCCTAATGGAGAAATTATAGGAGTTTTTTCAGACGATACTAGAGGAACACTTGGATATGCAAAAATAATACCATTTCCAGAAGATCTAAAACAATGTTTAGAAATGAGAGCTATTAGCAATATGAACAAAAGTTTAATAAATTTTTTAAAAAACACAGAATTTAATAAAAACACAAAAAATTAATGTATATAACATCTAAAAGATAATAAAATTCTACTAACTAAATAGGTTAATAAATAATATGGAAAATAAAGTTTGTTCTTATATAAATTTAGCAAATAGAATATTAGAAAAACAAGAAATTATAAATAATAATTTATCAAATTTATCTACTATAGGATTTAAATCAAAATTTAATTATATTGCTAAATCTTATAATAAAATAAATAAACATGTAGAAAACAAAATTGTAAATTACTATGATGATTCAATTGGAAAGCTTAATTATACTAATAAACCATTAGATTTAGCTATTATTAATAAAAACGGATGGTTTTTAGTAAAAACACAAACATCCAGATTTTATTTAACTAGAAATGGAAATATAAAAATTGATAAAAAAAATGCTTTAAATATAAATAATAATTTTATTATTGGAACAAATAATAATCCTATATTTATACCTAAAAATTATTTTCCAAAAATAAAAAATGACGGAACAGTTGTCATAAATATTAAAAAAAACTTTGTTAACAAAGAAAAAGTAATAGGAAAAATAAAATTAATAAAAATAGATATAAATAAATTAAAAGAAATAAATCATGGTTTGTTTAAAGTTAAAAAAGATTATGAAAAATGTTTGAAAGAAAATGATAAATTAGAAATAAAAACTGGAGTTTTAGAAGAAAGCAATGTAAACCCTATGTCTAATGTTGTAAATTCTACATATAACTCTAGAATGTTTGGAATTATAATGAAAATAATATCCACTAGAAATGAAAATGGAAAAAAAATAAATAAAATATTAAACATAAATAATTAAAATAAGGAGAAAATAAAATTATGATACCGTCTATGTGGATAGCAAAAACAGGATTAGATGTACAACAAGATAATATGAACATAATTTCTAATAATTTGGCCAACATAAATACAAATGGATTTAAAAAATCAATAGCAATATTTGAAGACTTAGTATATAAATCTAATAATTATGTTGATGAAAAATGCAATCAAGACAATAATTTAGATAGTTGCTATAATTCTGGAGCTGGAGCTAGAACTAAAGAAATACAAAAAGTATTTAGTCAAGGAAATTTATTAAAAACAAATTCTAATAAAGATATTGCTATAAATGGAGATGGATTTTTTCAAATACAAATGCCAGATGGAAGTTTAGCTTATACTAGAAATGGATCATTTTTAGTTAATCATAACAGACAATTAGTTAATAAAAATGGATTATTACTACATCCTAACATAACATTACCTGAAAACTTTAATAATATTTATATAAATAAAAATGGAGTGGTTAGCATTATTCTAAAAGAAAAAAAAGAAAAAATACAAATAGGTCAAATAAATATAGCAATTTTTAGAAACAATTCTGGATTAGAAAGTATAGGAAATAATTTATATAAAGAAACTTCTTTATCTGGAGAGCCGTCAGAAAATATACCTGGTACATATGATGCCGGTGAACTAGAGCAAGGATATTTAGAAAGTTCAAATGTAAATATAGCTGAAGAGCTTATAAATATGATACAAACTCAAAGATCATATGAAATAAATAGTAAAGCTATAAATGTATCAGATAAAATGTTAAAAAAAATATGTGAATTATAAAAAAAATGCATTATAAATTTAATAAAATAACTTTAAAAACTAATAAAACAATATAAAATTTTAAAAAAATGAAAAATACCAAATTTTTAATTCCTATTTTAATATATGCATTATTTAAAATGTATTCTTCAAATAATTCAAATGAAAATAATATTTTAGAAAAAAAAAATATTATATATAAAGATTTTAAATATAAAGATAATGGATCAATATTTAAAGAAAAAGATATAACAGATAAAAGCGGAGATTCTTTATTTAATCAATATAAAAATTATAAAGTAGGAGATTTAATATCAGTATTAATAGAAGAAAACACATTAGCAACTAATAGAACTGCAAATAATGCTAAAAGATATGCAAGTAGCACTATAGGAGATAAAGAAAAAAAATATGGATTTAATAGAATAACTATGATTATAAAAAATTTATTTAAACTAAGTCAAAAATCTGAAAATAATTTATTTGGAACTGGACAAAATTTTTCAGAAAATTTTTTATCAGGAATAATTACAGTTACTGTAAAAAAAATTTTATCAAACCAAAATTTATTAGTATCAGGAACTAAAAACATAGTTATAAATAAAGGAAATGAAATACTAACATTTTCAGGAATAATAAATCCTGATGACATAAAAAAAGATAACAAAATAATTTCTACAAAAATATCTAATGTAAAAATAGAATGCTTGAGAAATGATTACACAATAGATATACAAAAAATGGGATGGTTACAAAGATTCATTTTGCATGTTATACCAATATAAAAAATTTGCACTATTTTATTAATGTGAAAATATTAATTTAAACATAAAAAAAAAAAAATATATTATAAAATTTAATTATTTTATATAAAAAAATTTTATATGTAAAACATAAATGAAAAAAACATTAATTTTTAGTAAAATACTAATATTAGTATTATTATTTTTTACCAGTACATTTTCTTTTGCAGAGAAAATTAAAGATTTAACTAACATAGATGGTGTTAGAGACAATCAATTAATAGGATATGGACTAGTAGTAGGTTTAGATGGGACTGGAGATTCAGTGTCACAAGTTCCTTTTACTATGTATGCTTTGAAAAATATATTAAATAAATTAGATATAACTGTAAAAAATAGTAATAATATGCAATTAAAAAACATAGCTTCAGTTATGGTGACAGCAAAACTTCCATTATTTTCTGAAATAGGAGAAAAAATAAATGTTAGAGTATCTTCTATAGGAAACTGTAAAAGTTTAGAAGGAGGAACTTTAATATTAACTCCATTAAAGGGAATAGATAATAAAATTTACGTAACAGCTCAAGGTAAGATAACAATAGACAAAAAAAAATATGAAGAAAATAAAAATTTTAATTTAAATATTAACTTACATAAAAATTCTGGAAAAATATTTAATGGAGGTAATATTGAAAAAACAGTAAAAAATGATTTTTATAAAAAAGAAATAATAAATTTACAATTAAAAAATGAAAATTTTACTATAGCAAAAAAAATTAGTGATGAAATAAATAAATATTATCCAAATACAGCAATACCTATAAATTCTAAAAAAATAACTATATTAAATAATAAAAATATAAACAATAATATAGTAGAAATTATATCTAACATACAAAATATAAATATAAAAGTTCCAATAGAGCCTAAAATAGTAATAAACAAAAAAAATGGATTAATAATAACAAATAGTAAAGTAAAAATAGAACCATGCAATATAAATTATAAAAATTTATGTATAAATTTAAAAGAAGACATAAAAATAACTACTAAAAAAACAAAAGAAAAACAAATAACAATAAACAGTAGTATTTTTTTAGAAGATATGTTATCAATATTAAAAACTTTAAAAATTGAAACAGACGAAATAATAGAAATATTAAAAACTTTAAAGATTTCAAAATGTTTATTAGCTAAAATAGAAATTATAAAATGAACAATATAAACAATGAAATAAATATAATTAAATTAAGTAATATAAATAAAGTAGAAAAAAAAAATTCTAATATAATAAAAGAAAAAATGGAAGAAATATTTATAAAAATACTTTTAAGAAATATAAGAATTACAACTCCAAAAAATAAATTGTTTAATGAAAAAAACAATGAAATTTATAATGAAATATATGATCAAAAACTATCAGAAATAATGAGTAAAAGAGGAATAAACTTTATACAAACTAAATAACATTAAATTTTTTTTTGAAAAGCAGGAGGGATATATTAAAAAAAATATAAAAACTCCTGCGAAAAAAATATAAAACATTATAAAAAAAAATAAAAATAAAATTTTACAATAAATTAACAATATTGTTTATGTTATATTTTTTTATAATTTTTTTTATAGTATTTTTCTTTTTTATATTTTTATAAACTCTAGAAACAAAAAATTCTGGATATTTTATTTCTCTACTAAAGAAAACTATAATTTTTTTTTTTTTGTTTATTTTTTTTATACTACTAATATAATTTATTTTATTTTCTTCAAAATATATATTAGTACTTTCAGGAAGTATTATATTAATTCCATAAATGTTATCTTTACAAATTTTCTCTTCTACTAATCTAAATACAGATATAAAAAAAGATTTATTGTCTAATAAAAAACCTTTTCCATAACATTTATAACATAAACAACTATTATATATTCGTAGTACAGAATTTAATCTTTGTCTAGACATTTCTAACAAACCAAATTTAGAAATATCTCCTATTTCAATTTTAGCTTTATCCATTTTTATTAATTTTCTTAGTCTATTTTTTATTATCTCTTTGTTTTTAAAAAATTCCATGTCTATAAAATCTATTACTATTAAACCACCTAAATCTCTAATCTTTATTTGATAAAATATTTCTTCTATAGCTTCCATATTGGTATTAAATGCAGTTTCTTCTATACTGCTATATTTTTTAGATCTAAAAGAATTAACATCAATTGCTATTAAAGCTTCAGTATTATCTATAGTAATAGACCCTCCAGAACGAAGCATTATATTTCTTTTAAATAAATTATTTATTTTAGATTCTATTTCATAAAAACTAAACAAAGAAACTTTTTTTCTATGAATTTTTATAATGTTAAAAAGCAAAAAATTTTTTACATAAAAAAAATGTTTATAAATTTTCTTTAATATTTTTGGATTATCTATAATTATTTCATCCATATCATGGTGTAGACAATCTTTAAACGTTTTTGTTACTATATCGCTTTCTTTATAAATTAATCCAGGATGATCCATTTTTTTATAACTTTTATTTATTTTTTTCCATAATCTTATTTTTATGTTTATTTCTTTTTGAATATATTTAATAGAAGTTTTTATTCCAGCTGTTCTAATTATAAAACCAATGTTATTAGATGTTTTTATAAAAGAAATATTTTTTTTTATTTTATTTCTATAATCTCCAGTTATTTTTTTAGATATTCCTTCCTTATTTATATTATTAGGTAATAAAACAGAATATATTCCAGGTAAACTTATATAAGTTGTTAAAAAAGCTCCTTTATTTTCAGTTTCTTCTTTAATTACTTGTACTAATATGTTAATGTTAAACTTTAAAAAATTATTTTTATTTATATAATTTATATTATTATAACTATTATTGTAAATTTCAAAATTATATATTTCTTTTGTAGGAAGAAATCCATTTTTTTTTACACCATAATTTATAAAAAAAGCATCTAAACTTTTTTCAAATTTTATTATTTTCCCTTTATATATATTATATTTATTCCTCTTATTTATGTTATTTTCTACATTTAAATAACACAATCTATTTTTATCCAAAATAGCAATTCTTGTTTCATTTTTTTTAATAGAATTTATTAACATTCTTTTCATAAAATTATATTTATACCTATAAATAAATAAAAAAACATATTAACATAATATTAATATTATTAAAAAATATTAAAAAAAAATAAAAATTATAAATTTATATAAAAAATTATATAAACAACATATAAACTTTAATAAAGAAAACAAAAATTTAATTATATAAAAATATGAAAAATAAATATACTAATGTAAAAAAAATATTAGTAGAAGAAGATTCTGAAGGGCAAAGAATAGATAATTTTTTTAAAAAAAAATTTAAAAATATTTCCAAAAATGCAATATATACAATGATAAGAAAAGGAAGAATAAGAATAAATAAAAAAAGAATAAAAGCAAAAAGAAAACTAAAAATAAACGATATAATTAGAATTCCTCCAATATATAAAATAAATAAAGACATAAAAAAAAAAATATGTATAAATAGTTATAAAAATATTATAAAAAAAAGAATTTTATATGAAGATAAATACTTAATAATAATAAATAAACCAAAAAAAATTGCTGTACATGGAGGAAGTGGAATAAATTTTGGTATAATAGAAATAATAAGATTTATGTATCCTATAGAAAAAAACTTAGAGTTAGTTCATAGATTAGACAAAGAAACTTCAGGAATACTGTTAATATCTAAAAAAAGATTTGTATTAAGAGATTTACATAAACAAATAAAAAATAGAACTACAAAAAAGATATATACTGCAGTAATACATGGATGTTGGCCTAAAAAAAGAAAAAAAGTAAAACTTCCATTATTAAAAACCAAAAATATATATGGAAAAAGATTAGTAATAGTAAAAAAAAATGGTAAAATTTCAGAAACATGGTTTAAAATAAAAAAAAAATATAAAAAAATTACAATAATGCAAATAAGACCAATAACAGGAAGAACTCATCAAATAAGAGTTCATACATCAAAAATTGGGCATCCTATAGTAAATGATAATAGATATGGAGATAGAAATTTAGATAAAAAAATTAATATAAATAATAAAAATTTATGCTTACATGCATGCGAATTTTCTTTTATACATCCTAAAACAAAAAAAGAAATTAATATAATATCTAATGAAAAAATAACTTTTAAAAACATTAATATATAAAAAATATATAATAAAATTAAGGACAAAACATGGCTGTACAAAAAAGCAAGCATTCAAGATCTAAAAGAGATATGAGGAGATCTCAAGATAAATGCAAAATTTTTCAAATATCTATAGACAAACTATCTAAAGAAAAACATATAAGACATCATATAACAAAAAAAAAATTTTATAAAGGTAAAAAAAAATTTTAAAATAAAAAAATTCTATATGAACAATATTATCATATAGAATTTTTTTAAAAAAACTTAACAAAAATTGAACATAAGGAAAAAATGAAATTTTCTATAATTTTCCCTGGGCAAGGTAAATACAATACACAAAAATTAATAAAATTATATAAATATGACAATTCAATAAAAAACATATTTGAAGAAGCTTCTGATATTATAAAATATAATATTTGGAAAAATATTTATAATACTTCTATAAAAAAAATAAAAAATAGATATTTTCAACCAATAGTAGTAACTATATCAATAGCAATATATAAATTATATATAAAACATATAAAATTAAAACCAAAAATAATTGCTGGTTATAGTTTAGGAGAATATTCATCATTAATATGTTCAAAATCTATAAGTCTTAAAGATTGTCTTTCATTAATAAAATCAAGAGGGAAACTTATGGAAGAAATATCTAAAAAAGACAAATTTTCTACAAATATAATATTTGGTTTGTCAGAAAAAAAAGTATTTAAAATTTGTAAGAAATGCTCTAACAATAATATTGTTGTAGAAATATCTAGTGTAAATGCAAATAATATAATTACAATTTCAGGAAATAGAACAGCAGTAAACCTAGCTTCGAAATTATGCAAAAAATATATATATACAAAAATTTTATCTATACCATTATCCACTCCTGTACATTGTAATGTATTAAAATCTATAAAAAATAGATATTTAAAAATTTTAAAAAAAACTAAATTTAAAAATCCAATATATAAAATAGTTAATAATGTAGATGCAAATAATATTTATAACAAAAAAAATATAAAAAAATATTTATGTAAGCAACTATATAAAAAAGTAAAATGGAAAGAATGTATTGACTATATTATTAAAAAAAATGTAAAATTATTTTTAGAAATGAGTACTAATAAAATTTTTATTAAAAAAAATAATAATATTATAAAAACAATAACTATGAACAGTAAAAAAAATATTTTATATGCAAAAAAAATTATAAAAAATAAAAAAAAAAAGTTGCTATAGTAACAGGAGCTAGTTCAGGAATAGGAAAATCAATCTCTAAAAAACTTTGTAAAAAAGGAATAATAGTAATAGGCATTGCATCTTCTAATAATGGATTAAAAAATATGAAAAAATATATTAAAAATAAGAAACAAAGATTTTTAATAAATTTTAAAAATGTTAAAAACATTAAAAAAATTATATCAAAAATTTATAGTAAATTTGGATCTATTGATATATTAATAAATAATGCTGGGGCTAAAAAAGACAAAATTATATTAAATATGACAAAAAAAAACTGGTCAGATATAATAAAAATTAATTTAACATCTGTTTTTTTAATGTCTAAAAATGTAATAAAATATATGATAAAAAATAAATATGGAAGAATAATTAGCATAAGTTCTATAGTAGGAGAAACCGGAAATATAGGTCAATCTAATTATTCTGCATCAAAATATGGAATAATAGGTTTTAATAAATCATTAGCTTTAGAAGTTGCAAAATATGGAATAACTTCTAATGTTGTATCACCTGGATTTATAGAAACTAAAATGACAAAAAATATAAAAAAATATAAAAAAAATATTTATATAAAAAAAATACCACTAAAAAAGTTTGGAAAAGTAGAAGATGTAACAAATGCAGTAATGTTTCTTGTGTCTAAAAAATCTTCTTATATAACAGGACAAACAATACATGTAAATGGTGGAATGTACATGGAATAAAAAATTCAGGAAAAAAATGAAAAATACAAAAAATATTATAAAAAATATAATATCAAAACAATTTAAAATAAATATAAAAAAAATAAAAGACGATTTTTCTTTAGAAAAAGATGCTAATATAGATTCTTTAGAAAAAATAGAATTCATTATCAGAATAGAAGAAAAATTTGACATAAAAATAAAAGACAGAGAAATAGAAAAATTAACAACAGTAATGGATATTACAAAATATATATTAAAAAAAAATGAAAATAAAAAAAAATAACAAAAAGTATAATAATAAATTTATAGTACTTGAAGGAATAGAAGGATCTGGAAAAACCGAAATGCTAAAATATTTAAAAAAAATATTAAAAAAAAAAAATATAAAAAAAATAATATGTGTTAGACAACCAGGAGGAACAATTATATCTGAAAGAATAAGATCAATAATAAAAGAAGAAGTACAAGGTGAAAAAATTGATAGTAAAACAGAAATACTGTTATTTTATGCATCTAGAATACAATTATTAAAAAATAAAATATTACCATATTTAAAAAGAGGATATTATGTTATTTCTGACAGACATAATTTATCTACAATAGCTTACCAAACAGTATATAAAAAAAATAATAAAAAAATAATATATAACTTGTCTAAAACTTTAATAAAAAGAAATGAGCCGGACTTAACTATATATTTTGATACTTTACCTGTAATAGGGTTAAATAGAATAAGTGTAAGAAAAAAAATAGATAGAATAGAGAAAAAAGGAATAGAATTCTTTTCAAAAGTTAGAAAAAATTACTTAAAAGAAATAAAAAAAATATCTAATAAAATAGTTATAAATTCTTCATTGGAAAAAAAATATGTAAAAAAAAACTTAAAAAAAAAAATTATTAATTGGTTAGAAAAAAATGAAAAATAAATTATATCCATGGTTATTAAATTATTATAAAAAAATAACTAAAATGTTAAAAATAAGACAACACAGTTCTATTTTAATAAATTCTAATAAAAATTCAGGAACTGAAAAACTTATATGCTACGTAAAAAAATGGATATTTTGTGAAAATGTAAAAAAAGAATACTTCTGTAATAAATGCATAAAATGTAAACTAATAGAACAAAATAACTTTTCTGATATATATAATTTAACACTTTTTAAAAAAATAAAAATAAATAATCTAAGACAAATAACAAAAAAAATACTACTAACTCCACAACATAGTAAAAAAAAAGTGGTATATATAAAAAATTCTGAATTACTAACAGAACTAGAAAGTAATACATTACTTAAAATTATTGAAGAACCTCCAAAAAATACAATATTTTTTTTACAAACAAATAAAATAAAAAATATAATATCTACTCTAAAAAGTAGATTGTATATAATAAATATATTTAATTTAAAAAAAGAAAAAAATATAAAATGGTTATTAACCAATACAAATTTTGATTATAAAATATGTAAGCAAGCAATAGAAATTAGCAACAACTCTCCTATATTTGCAAAAAAAATATTAACAGAAAATTTTTTGGAAACTAGAAAATATTTTTATAAATGTTTATTAAAAAAAATAAAAAAAAAAAAAATTATAGATCTTTTTAATATAATAAAAAAAAAATGTATAATTTTTTTTTTAAACTTAATATATACTATATTTTTAGACTCAATAAAATATAAAAAAAAAATGTTTAATCATATAATAAATACAGATCAAAAAAAATTAATAGTTATAATATCAAAAAAATTTAATAAAAATATTATATATAAAAGTATATCTTCATGGATGCAGTTTGAAAAAAATATTACTAGTATAAATAGAATAAATTATGAACTAGTTTTATTAGAACAAATTTTTAAATGGGAAAAAATATTAACTAAAAAAACTAATAATTTACTTTTACCAGAAGTATAAAAAAAATATGATATTAATAGATACTCATTGTCATTTAGACAAAATAAATTATAAAAAAATAAAAAAAAATATATTTCAAATATTGAAAGAAGCAAAAAAAAAACAAGTTAAATATATTTTGAATGTTTCTACTTCTATAAAAAATTTCGATAAAATGAAAATTTTGTTAAAAAATAAAAAAAACATATTTTATTCTTGTGGAATACATCCATTCTATTATAAAAAAAATATAAAAGTTAAAGAAATTAGAAATAGATTAAAAGAAAAAAAAGTAATTGCAGTAGGAGAAATAGGATTAGATTATTCTGATAAAAATAAAATAAATAAAGAAAAACAAAAAAAAATGTTTTTTGATCAAATAAAAATTAGCAAGGAATTTAAAAAACCTATAATAGTACATACAAGAAATTCTATAAAAGATACAATAAAAATTTTGAAAATGTCAAAAATTAGTGAATATGGAGGAATAATACATTCTTTTAATCAAACAAATTTAAAAAGCTTAAAGAAGATAATAGATTTGAACTTTTATATATCTATATCAGGAATTATAACTTTTAAAAATGCATCAAAACTAAGAAATATTATAAAATATGTACCATTAAATAAAATTCTTATAGAAACAGATGCTCCATATCTTTCTCCTGAGCCTCATAGAGGAAAAGAAAACAAACCATCAAATTTATATCATATAGCTAAATGTATAGCAAAATTAAAAAAAATAGAACTAGAAGAAATTTCAGAAATAATGAAAAACAATTTTAAAAGATTATTTAAATTAAAAAAAATTTAATAATACAAAACATAAAAAAAATATAATAATTTTATAAAATATAAAAAATAGAGATTAAATATGTTTAAAAATATTTTTTCTAATTTACAAAAAACAGGAAAATCTTTGATGTTACCTATATCTGTACTTCCTATAGCAGGAATATTATTAGGTATAGGATCAGCAAATTTCTCAATTGTTCCAAGTTTAATATCTAACATAATGATTGAATCAGGAAGTTCTATATTCAAAAATATGCCTTTAATATTTGCTATAGGAATATCATTAGGTTTTACAAAAAATGATGGAGTAGCAGCATTAGCCTCTGTTGTTTCATATGGAATCATGTCTAAAACTTTTTCTGTAACATTGCCTGTTTTTGAACATTTTACAAATACGTTAAATACAAACATTAACTTAAATGATACAGGAATTTTAGGAGGTATTTTATCAGGAGCAATGTCAGCATATTTGTTTAATGTATTTTATAAAATAAATCTTCCAGAATATTTAGGATTTTTTACAGGAAAAAGATTTGTTCCAATAATATCAGGATTACTTTCAATAGTGTTAGGAGTTTCTTTATCATTAATATGGCCACCTATAGGAAAAATAATACAAAGCTTTTCTGAATGGGCTGCATATCAAAATCCAGCATTAGCATTTTTTATTTACGGCTCTATAGAAAGAGCATTAATACCATTAGGATTACATCATATATGGAATGTACCGTTTCAAATGCAAGTTGGAGAATATATAAACAATTCAGGACAAATATTTCATGGAGATATAGCTAGATATATGGCTGGAGACTCTACAGCCGGAAAATTGTCTGGAGGTTTTTTATTTAAAATGTATGGTTTACCTGGAGCAGCTATAGCGATATGGAATTGCGCAAAAAAAAGAAATAAAAAAAAAATAGGGGGATTAATGTTATCAGCAGTTTTAACTTCTTTTATAACTGGTATAACGGAACCTATTGAATTTACATTTATGATTTCTGCTCCTATTTTATATATAGTACATACTATACTTTCAGGAATAGCATTTCCAATATGTATTTTATTAAATATGAGAGCTGGTGCTAGTTTTTCTCATGGAATTATTGATTTTATGATATTAAGCGGTAACAGTAATAATATTTTATTATTTCCTGTAATAGGTTTATTATATGGATCTACATATTATATAATATTTATGTTACTAATAAAATGGCTAAATTTAAATACACCAGGAAGAGAAAAAGAATATAAAATTTATGAAGAAAAAAATATTTCTTCAATGTTAGTAAAAGCTCTAGGAGGAAAAAAAAATATTTCTAATTTAGATGCGTGTATTACTAGATTAAGAATAACAGTTATTGATTCATCAAAAGTTGATAAAAAAAAAATAAATAGTTTAGGAGCATCTGCAGTTATAATATCAGGATCTGGTATACAAATTATTTTTGGAACAAAATCTGATAATATAAAAACTAATGTTGAAAAATATTTAAAAAAAAGTAAATAATTTTATAAAATTAAAAAATTATATAAAGAATAGTGGGTATATTATAACCCACAATATAAAAAAAGTATTAAATAACTATTAAAATAAAAACTAGGAAATAAATATGAATTATAAAAATATTTTTATGAAAATAATAAACAAAAAAGTAAAATCTGAAATAATATATCAAAATAAAGAAGTTACAGCATTTAAAGATATAGATCCACAATCTCCTATACATATACTAATTGTACCTAACAAAAAAATAAAGTCTACAAATGAAATAAATAAAAAAAACAAAAATATAATAGGAACTATGGCATACATAGCAAAAAAAATTGCAAAAAAATTTAATTTTCATAAAGATGGATACAGAATTGTAATAAATTGTAATAAAAATGGAGGTCAAACAATACCACATTTACACATGCATTTACTAGCAGGAAAAGTATTAGGAAAGTTTAATTAGTAATATATTATTTAAAATTTTTTATTATTATAATAAACAAAAAACAAAAATATTTTAAAAACTAAAATATTAATAATTAAATTTATTAAGAGTTTTAGGAAAAGGTGAAGCATCCCTAATATTTTCTAAACCTATAATATAACATAACAATCTTTCAAATCCTATTCCAAATCCTGAATGAAAAGAAGTTCCATATTTTCTTAAATCTCTGTACCACCAATATTTTTTTTTATTTAAATTGAATTCATTAAATTTTTTGTCTAAAATGTTTAATCTCTCTTCTCTTTGAGATCCGCCTATAACTTCTCCAACATTAGGGAGAAATATATCCATAGAAGAAACAGTAAGATTATCTGAATTATTTCTCATATAAAATGCTTTTAACTTTTTAGGAAAATTTTTAATTATTACAGGTTTTTTAAAATGTTTGTTTACAATATATTTTTCTTTATCTAAAGATATGTCCTCTCCAAAAGACATTTTTTTACCTAATTTATTTAATAATATAACAATTTCTTTATATTCTATCTCTACAAAATTAAATTCTATCAAATTATTTAAGTTCATAGATATATTTTTATTAAAATTTTTTTCTAAAAATTTTATATCATCAAAACAATACTTAATAATATACTCAGAAATATATTTTAAAATATTTTTAGATAATAATATTATTTTTTTTAAATTAAAGAAATAAACTTCTACTTCTAACATCCAAAATTCAGATAAATGTCTTTTAGTATTAGAATCCTCTGCTCTAAAAACAGGCCCAAATGTATATACTTTAGATAAAGATGATGCATAAGTTTCTAAAGTCAATTGACCTGAAACAGTTAAAAAAGAATCTTTAAAAAATTTTTTTTTTTTATTTAATAGTTTACTTTTTTTATAAAAATTATATGGACTCACATTAAACATAGATCCGGATCCTTCTGTGTTTATTTCTGTAATAATTGGTGTAGGAACCCATATAAAATTTTCTTTTTTAAAAAAGTTATTTATACCGTTTAACAAACAATTTCTAATTCTAGAAACAGAACCAAAAAATTTAGTTCTAGCTCTTAAATGTGCGTATTTTCTTAAATATTCAAAACTATGTTTTTTTAAAGAAATAGGATATTTATCTGGATTTTTTATAAATCCTAATATTTTGATTTTATTTAATAATATCTCATATTTTTGCTCTTTTCTTCTTGATAAAATTAAAGTTCCTTTTATACATACAGAACATCCACTGGTTAATTTAACAATTTCATATTTATAATTTTTTAAATTTAATTTAGCTATTGCTTGCAAAGAATGTATACAAGAGCCATCAAAAATATCAATAAAAGATATTCCATTTTTAGAATCTCTTTTACTTCGCACCCATCCATAAATTTTAACTTTTTTTCCTATTTTAACTTTATCATAAAATATTTCTTTTACAGAAAAAATTTTCATTTTTATTTACCAAAAATATTAAATAAATATATTAAAAAATATATTAAAATTATGGGTTAAAATAATATAACTGTAAATAAACTTATATATGCATTATATAAAAAAATACAAATAATTTTTAAATTATTTTTTTTAAATTATTTGATTCGTTTTAATTTTTTTTATAATTGTTTTTTTTATTTTATTTAAGTTTAAAATTTTATTTTTCTCAAAATCTATTAAACTTTTTGGAGCTTTTTTAATAAAATTTTTATTATAAAGTTTATTTTTTAAAACATTAATATTAAAATTTATTTTTTTCATTTTTATTATAAAATTTTTAATATTAAAAGTTTTATTATATTTTGTTTTTAAAATTAAAACTATTTTTGCTTCTTTTAAAAATTTAATAAAAAAATTTTTATATTTATGTGTATTTTCAACTAAAATTATTTTTTTTAAATTAGCCATTTTTTTTATAAAATATATATTTTTATTAAAAATTTTTTTTAAATGAACATTATAAAATTTTATAGCTATAGAAAATTTTTTAGAAAAATTTATTTTTATTTTATTTCTAATAGACCTTATCTTTACAAAAAATTTTTTTATAAAATTCATACTATGTAAAACTTCTTTATCTACTAATTTTTTATTATAATTAGGAAATTTTTTAAACAGAATACTTTTAAAACTACTTTTTGTAAAACATTTAATCTGCTGCCATATTGATTCAGTTATAAATGGAATAATAGGATGAGAAGCAACTAATAATAACTCGAACAATTTTATTAAATTATTTTTATAATATAATACACATTTTTCAGGAAAAAATTTAAAAATTATTTTTAAAAATTCTAAATACCAATTACAAAAATTGTTCCAAATAAAATTGTACAAAACAATAGATGCTTTATCAAATCTAAAATTATCTATATAATATCTATATTTTTTTATCATAATATTATATTTAGAAATAATCCATATTTCTATAATATTAAATTTTTTAAAGGATATATTCTTTTTTATTTCATTTATAGATATTTTAGAAAATATAAAAACATTAATGTTCCAAATTTTATTACAAAAACTTTTATATCCTTTAAGTCTGTTCATATCCCAATATATATTTCTAGTAGGAGAAGATAAAGAAATTAAAGTAAACCTTAATGCATCAGCACCATAAGAATCTATTCCATCTGGAAATTGCTTTTTAGTTTTAATAAAAACATTATTTTTCATTGAACTTTTAAACATATTTGTAGTTCTTTTTTTTAATAAATTTTTTAAAGAAATACCATCAATTATGTCAATAGGATCTATTACATTTCCTTTAGATTTAGACATTTTATTACCTAAATCATCTCGTATTAATCCTGTGATATAAACTTTCTTAAAAGGTATTTGAACAGGAAACTTTTTATTACCTTTTAACAAAACTGAAGTAAGCATTATCATTCTAGATATCCAAAAAAATATTATATCAAAACCACTTACTAAAACATCAGTAGGATGAAACATATCTAATAAATTATTTTTTTTAGGCCACCCTAAAGAAGAAAAAGACCATATAGCTGAAGAAAACCAAGTATCTAATACATTATTATCTCTATTTAACAACACTTTTTTTGAAAAACAATTTTTTTTTCTAACTTTTTCTTCACTAATTCCTACATACATTTTGCCATTTTTATCATACCAAACAGGTATTTTATGGCCCCAAATAAGTTGTCTTGATATACACCAATCATCTATATTATTCATCCAAGAAAAAAATATATTTTTATATTTTTCTGGAACAAATTTTATTACACCGTTTTTTACTAATTTATATGCAGTTTTAGAAATTTTTTTAACACGCAAATACCATTGATCTGTTATTCTAGGTTCTATTATAGATCCTGTTCTATCTCCTATAGAAACTTTTATATTTACGTCAATAGTACGTTCTAATATATCATTCTTCTTTAAAAATTCTATAACTTTTTTTCTTGCTATAAATTTATCTAAATTACGTAAAAAAATAGGAGAAAGTTCTTTATACATATTATTGTTATCATATATTGTAAACTTTTTACAAATTTTACCAGAACTAGTAAAAATATTTATTATAGGTAATTTATTATGATAAGCTATGTTATAATCTTTAAAATCATGCGCTGGAGTAATTTTAACACATCCAGTACCTTTATTTTTTTTAATAGTTTTATCTGATATTACAGAAATTATTCTATTTACTATAGGAACTAAAACTTTTTTACCTATAAATTTTTTATATCTATTATCTCCAGGATTAACAGCTACAGCAACATCTCCAAGTAAAGTTTCAGGCCTAGTTGTTGCAACTACTATATACTTTTTTTTATTATATATATATTTTTTGTTTACAATATAATATTTTATATACCACATTGATCCTTTACATGTTTTTTTTTCTATTTCTATGTCAGATATCACACTTTTACAACTAAAATCCCAATTTACTAAAGACTTTTTTTTATATATCAATTTTTTATTAAATAAAGATATAAAAGCAAATTTTACAGAATAAGACATATTTTCATCCATTGTAAAGCAATTTCTTTTCCAATTTACTGAACTTCCTAATCTTTTTATTTGAGTGCAAATATTATTTTGCATTCTATTTTTCCACTTCCATATAGTTTTTAAAAAATATTTTTTGGAAAATTTAATTTTACTATTTTTATATTTTGATAATAAATAGTTTTTAACTACTATTTGAGTAGCTATACCTGCATGATCTATACCAGGTTGCCATAATATATTTTTTCCAATCATTTTTTTATATCTGATTATAATGTCCATTATAGTATGTTGGAATGCATGACCCATATGTAAATCACCAGTTATATTTGGGGGAGGCATAACTATACAAAAATTATTTTTATATTGTTTTTTTTTGTATTCAAAATAACCACCTTTTTCCCAAAAATCGTATAAAACTCTTTCTATTTTTTTATGATCATATATTTTTTTCATATTTTTTCATATTTTAAAGTAAATTATTAATTATTTTAAAAATATATTTTTAATTATAAATTAAATATAAAATATTATAAATTATATTAAAAAATTATTTTTTTTTATAAATAAATTTTATATATTTTAAACAAAATATTTTTATAAAAATAAATATAACATATAAAAAAATTTACATTATAAAAAATATCATTTAATAAAAAAAATATATTATAATATAAATATTTAAATTTTAAAAAAATGTTTTTAAAACAATGTTAAAATTTATAAACTTTATAAAAGTTTTATAAAATATTTATTATAACATTATATGTTATTATTTAATTAACAAAAAATATGTAATTAAAATTTTTTATATAAAAACAAAAAAAATATAAAACTTTTTTTTGATAAAAGTATAAAAAATATTTATTACATAAATTTTAAAAAACAAATTTATATAATAAACATAAAAATATTTTTAAAAAGTTATGTTAAAAATGTAAAAAAATTATAATTATAAAAATAAAAAGATATACAAATAATACTATGAAAAATTCACTATATAAAAAAAGTATATTATCTTTAAAAGATTTAAGTAAAATAGAAATAAAAAAAATAATTAAATTATCTAAAAAATTGAAATATATAAAAAAAACAAAAAAGAAAAAATATCCTTTAAAAGGAAAAAAAATAGTTTCTATATATAAATTAAACTCTACAAGAACTAGATGTGCATTTGAAATATCTGCATTTAATGAAAAAATAAACATTACAAATTTAAATTCAAAAGATATACATATGGGAGAAAAAGAGTCTATAGAAGATACTATAAAAATTTTTAATTTTATGTATGATGCTATACAATACAGAGGACCAGATCATAATATAATAAAAGAAATAAAAAAATATTCTAAAATACCAGTATGGAACTGCCTAACAAATAAATATCATCCAATACAAATATTATCAGATATATTTACGATGTTAGAAAATTCTAGTAAAAATAAAAAACTTTCTGAAATAACTTGTGCATATATAGGAGATTGCAAAAATAACATATCTAGAACTATTATAGATGCTGCTAATATTTTAGGTATAAATGTAAATATGATATCGAATAAAACTTTTTTACCAAAAATAACAAAAAAAAATAAAAAAATATTATGCACAGATAATATATATATAGGATTAAAAAATGTTGATTTCATATATACTGATACTTGGTTTTCTATGAATCAAAAAAAACACAAAATAAAAAATAAAATAGATTTACTAAAAAAATATCAAGTTAACGAAAACCTTATAAAAAAAACTAAAAACAATAATACAAAAATATTACATTGTATGCCTGCTATTCATGATAATAAAACTGAATTTTATAATAAATTTCTTAAAAAATATAAAATTAATGATGGATTAGAAATTACTGATGCAGTTTTTAATTCTAAAAATAGCTTAGCTTTTGAGCAAGCTAAAAATAAAATATATACTATACAAGCAATTATGATATTAAGTTTAACAAAAAATATAAAATTACTAAAATTTTAATAACTTCATAAATATTATAAAATTATAATAATTAAAAATTAATAAAATATAATATGAAAAATAATAAAAAAAAATGTTTACCAAAAGAAATAGGACCATATAGTAGCATATATGAATCAAAAGGAATTTTTATGATTTCAGGACAAATACCAATATCCAATAATAACGAAAAAATTCCAAAAGACATATCTTCACAAGTAAAAATAGTATTAAAAAACATAAAAAACATTATAAAACATAAAAAATTACATATAAAAAACATTGTAAAAATTACAATTTTTACAACAAATATTGAAAAAATAAAAATTATAAATAAAATATATAAAAAGTTTTTTAAAAAATATACTAATAAATTTCCTGCTAGAACATGTATAGAAGTATCTAAACTTCCTAAAAACTCTGATATAGAAATTGATGCAATAGCTATAAAATAAAATATGCCACGTAGTGGCATAATATTAAAAATTTTAATTAAATCTTTTATTTCTAATGCTAATATTCTTTTTTTTAAAAACATTTTTTTTAACAAATTTGTTTCTAGTATTTTTGTTAAATGATATGTTTTTAAACCCAGATATAAATTTAATATTAATTAATTTGTTAAAAATTTTAGTATTTTTAAAATTTTCTAAAAAATATTTTTTTTTTGTTACATTTTTTGAAATTTCTACAGTTGAATAGAAATCAAAAAGTTTTATATGTCCTATATTCTTGCTATTTATATTACCTTCATTAGCTATTGCGCCTACAATATGCCTAACTTCCACACCATCTTTTTTTCCAACTCCTATCCTATACAAGTTCATATTATATGAATTTTTTTTATTTACTTTTATAAAATTTCTATCATATATATTTTCTGTATTACTTTTATTTAAAAAATTTTTTTTTGTTTTATATTTTTCTTTAATTATTAAAGGTCTATCTTTTTGTGCAATTTTAAACAATGCATATAACAATGTATTTAAATCAACACTTTTTATTATGTTCATTTTTTTTAATATTTTTTTATATTTATCTAAATCTTTACTATTTACTTCTTCCATAATTTTTTTATAAAAATTTTTTAACCTAATTTTTTCTAGATATTTGGAATTAGGTAAATCTATTTTTAATATTTTAGATTTTATAGATCTTTCTATATTATACAATAACCTTATTTCTCTAGGTTCTATAAACAATAAAGCATTTCCAGATCTACCAGCTCTACCTGTTCTACCTATTCTATGTATATATGATTCTACGTCCATGGGAACATCATAGTTTATCACTAAACTAATTCTATCTACATCTAAACCTCTTGCCGCAACATCTGTCGCAATTAAAATATCTAATCTTCCATCTTTTAACTTTTCTAAAGTCTTCTCTCTTATAGATTGATTCATATCTCCATTTAATGCTGAACTATTATAACCATTTTTCTCTAAAACTTCAGAAACTTCTACAGTAGAATTTTTTGTTTTTACAAAAATTATGGTGGCAGAAAATTTTTCTGTCTCTAAAAATTTTATTAATGCATCAGTTTTTTTACCATAAATTATGCAAAATTTTTGATTTATATTAGGCCTATTTTTTATACTAGATTCTACTTTTATCTCTTTTGGAAATTTCATAAATCTTTTAGATATTCTTCTAATTTCATTAGGCATAGTAGCTGAAAAAAGAGCAGTTTGATGATTTTTAGGAATATTAGACATTATATTTTCTACATCTTCTATAAATCCCATTCTAAGCATTTCATCTGCTTCATCTAATACCAAACTACTCAAACTAGACAAATTTAAAGTTCTCCTTTTTAAATGATCTAATAATCTTCCAGGAGTTCCTACTATTATCTGAGGCCCTAATTTTAACGTTTTTAGTTGCAAATCATACCTTTGCCCTCCATATAATGCTAAAATATTTATTCCATATATATATTTAGAAAATATAGAAAAAGATCTTGAAACCTGTATAGCTAGCTCTCTAGTTGGTGTTAAAACTAAAATTTGTGGCATCTTTAAATTTAATTTTATATTATTTAATAAAGGCAAAGCAAAAGCAGCTGTTTTACCACTTCCTGTCTGAGCTGTTCCTAACACATCCATACCTTTTAATAAAAAAGGTATACACAATTTTTGAATTGGAGAAGGAGTTATATATTTTATTTCATTTAATGATTTTATTAAACAATCTTTTAATCCTAAAGAAGAGAACGTAAATTTATTATTAGCCATGCAATCGTATATGCCTTTTAATTTACAAATATTATTTATATTAACTAAAATAATAAATTCTATTTACAACTATTTAAAAAATATTATTAAGATTTAATTATTTTATCATAAATAATAAAATTTCGTGTATAATTTATATAAGCAAAATATATTTTTTTTTAAAATATAATAAAATATATTTATTTAAAAAAATAATAATGTTTATTATAATTTGTTTAATTAAAAAAAATATTTTCTAAAAAATATAAAAAAATATCTAAAATAACTAAAATATAGTTATATTTTTTAATTAAATTTTTGCATCCTTTATACTAAGTCGCAATCTTCCATTTTTATCTATTTCTAAAACTTTTACCAAAACATTTTGATTTATATTTAAAAAATTAGATACTTTACTAATTCTTTTATTAGAAATTTGTGATATGTGTACTAATCCTTCTTTTCCTAAACCTATAGATACAAAAGCTCCAAATTCAACTATTTTAGTAATTTTACCTGAATATATTTTTCCTACTTCTATTTCAGAAGTAATTTTTCTAATTTTTCTTATAGCATTTTTAGCTTGATCTTGCAAAATAGACGAAATCTTAACAGTTCCATCATCCTCTATTTCTATGGTAGTGCCTGTTTCTTCAGTAAGCATTCTTATAACTGACCCTCCTTTACCTATGACATCTTTTATCTTTCCAGGATTTATTTTAATAATATGAATTCTTGGAGCAAACTTAGATATTTCCTTTCTAGGAGAATTAATATGCTTGGACATAATTTTTAAAATTTTTATTCTAGCTGTTTTGGCTTTTTTTAACGCAACTTCTATTATTTCTATAGTTATACCTGATATTTTTATGTCCATTTGTAAAGAAGTTATACCAATTATACTTCCAGCTATTTTAAAATCCATATCTCCTAAATGATCTTCTTCTCCAGAAATATCAGATAAAATTACATATTCATTATATTTTTTTATAAGGCCCATAGCTATTCCTGCTATTGCAAACTTTATAGGAACACCAGCATCCATTAATGCTAAAGAAGCTCCACAAACAGAAGCCATTGAAGAAGAACCATTAGATTCAGTAATTTCTGAGACTATTCTTATAGTGTAAGGAAATTGTTTTATGTCAGGCATTGAAGCAATTAAACTTTTTTTAGCTAATTTACCATGACCTATTTCTCTTCTTTTAGGAGATCTAGATGATCCTGTTTCTCCTACAGAATAAGAAGGAAAATTATAATGAAATAAAAAATTATCTGTTTTATCACCTAATAATTCATCTAAGTTTTGTGCATCTCTAGAAGTTCCTAAAGTCACAGACACCAAAGACTGAGTTTGACCTCTAGTAAATAAAGAAGATCCATGTACTCTAGGCAAAGTGCCTGTTTGTATATATATTTTTCTTATTTGATCAAAATTTCTATCATCAATTCTTTTAAAATTTTTTAAAATCATTTTTCTAAAAATATACTTTTCGACTAAATTTATAGCATTATCTATTTCTACTTTATTATATTGAGAATATTCTGAACTAATAAAATTTAAAATATCATTTTTTAAGATATTAATTTTTTCTTCTCTCTTAGACTTCAATTTTATTAAATAAGAATCAACAATTTTGTTTTTATAAAATTTTTTAATTTTATAAAATAATTTTTTTTGATTTAATAAAAAGCTACATTCTATTTTTGGTTTTTTTACTTTTTTAGAAAACAATAAAATATTTTTTATAAGTTTTTTTTGACGTTTGTATCCAAATAAAATAGCATTTAATATTTCATTTTCACTTAACATGTTTGCTTCGGCTTCTACCATTAATATAGCTTTTTTAGTTCCTGAAACTATTAAATCTAAATTACTAAATTTCATGTCTTGAACAGTAGGATTTAAACAATATTTTTTATTTATTAAACCAACTCTAGAAACTCCTATAGGTCCAAAAAATGGAATTCCTGAAATATTTAAGGCAGCAGACGCACCTATAATAGCTACTAAATCTGGATTTATTTGAGGATTTACAGACACAACAGTTGCTATAATTTGTATTTCATTTAGCAATCCTTCTGGAAACAATGGTCTTATAGGTCTGTCTATTAATCTAGCTATTAATATTTCGTTTTCACTAGGTCTTCCCTCTCTCCTAAAAAAACCTCCAGGTATTCTACCAGCAGCATATGTTCTTTCTTGATAATTTACTGTTAAAGGAAAAAAATTAGTATCTTCCTGAACATTTTTATTAAAAACTACTGTAACAAGAACTATAGTGTCATCTACATTTACAAATACAGCAGAAGTAGCTTGCTTTGCAATAACACCTGTTTCTAAAATAACAGTATTATTACCATATTTAAATTTATGTTTTATATAATTTTTCAAAATAATTTCCTTAATATATTATTATTAAAATTTATTGTGAAAAAATAAAAATATTTAATATTATTAATTAAATTAAAAAAAATAATATTAATAAAAAAATAAATATTAATAAATCTAAAAATTAAAAAAAAAATAAATTTTATATAAGGGCTTTTTACAGCCCTAATAATTATTTAAAATATTATCTTCTTATAGAAAGTTTTTTAATAACAAATTTATATCTAGAAAATGAATTTCTCTTCAAATAATTTAATAATTTTCTTCTTTTAGAAACCATACATAACAAACCTCTTTTACTACTATTATCTTTTTTGTTTATATCAAAATGCACCTTTAATCTTTTTATTTTAAATGTTATTAATGCAATCTGTACTTCTGTAGATCCACTGTCTTTAATATTTTTACCAAATTTCATAAATATTTCTGACATCTTTATATTTTCTAATACCATAAAAACCTCTAAAAAATTTTATATGCATAAAACTTTTTTTATTAAAAACATTTTTTTAAAATTTTTGATATTTTATTACCTTCTAAAAATGAATTATCATAATAAAAATTTAATTTAGGAGCTGTTCTCAATATAATTTTTTTACAAAGCAATTTTATAATATATTTTTTATAACTATTTAATATTTTTTTTATATTTTTAATATTATTAGAATTAAAAATATTTAATACAGTAAAAAATATTTTTACATGTTTAAAATCTTTAGAAATTTCTACATCAGAAATAGTTACAGAAAAATTAATTCTTTTATCATTTATAGAAAAAGATAAAATATTAGATATCTCTTTTCTTATAATAGCAGAAACTTTATCCTGCCTATTAAAATCTAAAATCATAGTTGTCTCTAATTCTTTACAATAAAAACATTAAAATTTTTACTATATTTTATTTTCAAAAACTTCTAAAACATCTTTTATTTTTATTTTATTAAAATTTTTTATAATAATTCCACATTCTAAACCTTTTTTAGCTTTTTTTACATCTTGTTTAAAATGCTTTATAGAATCTATTTTACTTTTAAATATAATTTTTTTATTTCTTATTATATAAACATCTAAATTATGTTTTATAAATCCTTTTGTTACAACACATCCAGCTACATTTATAAAGTTAGAAACTTTGAAAACATTTTTTACTATAGCTGTTCCACAAATATTATTTTCTATATTAGATTTTAAAACTTTTTTCTTTAATAATTCTATTTCTTTTAATAAATTATATATTATAGAATGATATTTTATATCTAATTTATTTAATAAAATTATTTTTTTAGCTATTCTATTAGGGTAAACGTTAAAAGCTAAAATTATTGATTTAGAAGTTTTAGCTAACGATACATCTGATTCATTAATAGACCCAACTCCAAAACTAACTATTTTTATTAAAAAATCTTTATTAGACATATTAGAAATTTTATTACAAATAGCCTCTAGAGAACCTTGTGAATCAGCTTTTATCAATAAATTTATATTATTAAAATTTTTTTCTTTTATATTTTCTAAAAAATTTTCTGATTTATTATTTTTATTTGAATAAAACTTTTTTTGGTCATATCTATTTTTTTTATAAAAAATTAATTCTTTAGCTTTTTTTTCATTTTTTATAACTGAAAAATTACTTCCAGATTTAGGTATTCCAGAAAGACCTAATATTTTTACAGGAATAGAAGGAGTTACATATTTTAATAAATTTCCAAATTCATCACTAATAGCTTTAACTTTACCATATTCTAAATCACATATAATAAAATCTCCTATTTTTAACGTACCCTCTTTTACTATTATAACAGACATTATACCTTTATTTTTATCTAAAAAAGATTCTATTACTATACCTTTAGCAGTACATTTATAAAATGTCTTTAATTCTAAAATTTCTGTTTGTAATATGATAGCGTCTAATAAAGAATCAATACCTTTATTAAATTTAGCTGACACAAGAACAAAAATATTTTCACCTCCTAAATCTTCAGAAACAATTTCATATTTCATAAGTTCATTTTTAATAAAATCTATATTTTTTTCTATTTTATCTATTTTATTTATAGCTATTATAATAGGTACATTTGAAATTTTGGCATGATTTATAGCTTCTATAGTTTGCGGCATAACCCCATCATCTGCTGCAACTACTAAAACTATTAAGTCTGTTATTTTAGCTCCTCTAGACCTCATATTAGAAAATATTTCATGACCTGGAGTATCTAAGAAAACTATATTTTTATTATTTATTTTAGTATTATATGCTGATATGTTTTGAGTTATTCCTCCAAATTCTTTATCTTTTATATTATTAGATATAATACAATCTAAAATTGAAGTTTTACCATGATCTACATGACCCATAATTGTTACTATAGGTGGTCTATTTTTCATTCTTAAATCATTAATACATGTATCATTTTTTAAAAAATCTTTTATTTTATTATTTTTTTTTTTTGTTACACTATATCCTAGTGATTTAGATATTTTTTTAGCAATTTTAAAATTTAAAATATTATTTTCTATATTTATTCCTAATTCAGATATTTTTTTATATATTATATTTAATTTAGTTGCTAATATACTAGATAAATTTATTAAAGAAATATTCTCATCTAAAATTATATTTTTATTTACGATATTAACTGGTTTTACGAAAGACTGTTTTATAAATTTTATTCTTTTATTTTTTAAAATATTTTTTTTATTTTTAACTTTTTTTTTTCTATTAATTTCTGTTAAATATTTTTTATTAATTTTTTTACTATTTATCGAAGAAACATTTTTATTAAAAATATTTTTTTTAAAAAATTTTTTGTTTTTTATATCTTTTTTTGAACTATTTAAATTTTCATTTTTATTTTTATTTTTTATAAAAACAGAATTTTTGAACTTATTAGATAAATTATTTTTTATAAAACTTTTTTTTTCTATATTGTTTTTAGATTTTAAAAGATTTTTTTTTAAAAAAGGTTTTTTGTTAACTTTATTTTTCATATTTACGATTCCATTTAATTTATCGTGTACACTAAAATTAGTAAAATTGTATAATTTTATTTTCTAAAATTTTTTAATAATATAAATTCATTTTTTTTATTTTTTAATAAACATTTTATTCATTTTTTATTTAAATAATATTATTTTATTTTAAGTAAAAATAATCTAAAAAATATTTTTAAATACTATATAAAAATTGTTTTAAACATCCATTTAATAAATAATAATTATATAATTTTATATATTGTTTTTAACATAACTTGTAAAAAAACAATTATGATATATATTTTAAACATTAAATATTTATGTTATATTTAATTATTATATTTTTTATGTTTTTTTTTTAATTCTTTTAGTGTCATAACATTTAAATCCCAACCACTTAATTTAGATGCTAATTTAACATTTTGTCCATTTCTTCCTATTGCTTGAGCCAAATTTATAGATTCTACTGCTATATCCATAGTATGACTCTTTTTGTTTACTATAATAGAAGAAACACTAGCTGGTGACATAGAGTTTATTACAAATTTAATATCATCAGAATCCCATAAAACTATATCTATTCTCTCTCCACATAATTCACTAGAAACAGCTTGCACTCTAGCTCCTCTCATTCCAACACAAGCTCCAACTGGATCTACTCTCTTATCATTAGATCGAACTGCTACTTTAGATCTAGAACCAGGATCTCTAGCTGTGGCTATTATATTAATTATTCCTTCTCCTATTTCAGGAACTTCTATTTTAAAAAGCTCTATTAACATTTTAGATTTAGATCTACTAATAAATAATTTAGACCCTTTAGATTCATCGTTTATACAATAAAGCAATCCTCTTACTCTATCCCCTAACCTAAAATTTTCTCTAGGTAATGAATCTTTTTTCATTATTATTGCATCTGCATTGTTACCTAAATCTAAGAAGATACAGTCTCTACTAATTTTTTTTACTATACCAGTAACAATTTCATTAATATTTCTTCTAAACTTATTAATTATCATACATTTTTCAGCTTCTCTAACTTTCTGAATCATTATTTGTTTAACGGTTTGTGTAGTAATCCTGTCAAAAATAATTGAATTTATTTCATCTTCTATATATTCTTTTAATTTTATATTTTTATTGTCAAACTTTGCTGCTTCCAAAGTAATTTCTTTAGTAGGAAATTTAACTTTATTAACGACTGTCCATCTTCTAAAAGTTCTAAAATTTCCAAATTTTCTATCTATTTTTACAATTACATCAATTTCTTTATTATATTTTTTTTTAGTAGCTGCCGACAAAGCAAATTCTAAAGCTTCAAATATTTTTTCTCTAGGTAATTGCTTTTCGTTAGAAACAGATTCTACAACAGACAAAATTTCTTTATTCATATATAAAACCTTAAATTAAAAAATATATTAAAAACGTGCTTCTATATAAAATTTTTTTAAAAAAAATAAAATTTAAAAAAATTATATAGTTTTAAAACAAAAACAAAAAACCCCGAGAATTACGGGGTTTAAAACGTTTTAAAAAAATAAAACTAAATATTAAAACATGTTTTACAAAATATTTTATAAACTTAAATAAATAAATATTATATTTTTTTATACCAAGAACGGGATTCGAACCCGTAAGCCTATAAAAGGCACTATTACCTCAAAATAGCGTGTATACCATTTCACCATCTTGGTAAAATTTAAAATATTAAAAAAATAAAATTATGTCTTTTATATAATTTTAATATATGTAACTTTTTAAAATGTATAACTATTTACTTATTGTCATTAAATTACATAAAACTAAGTCAAAAAAGAAAAAAAATAATGACAAAATAGATATAATTTTATTAGTTAAATTATTTTTTAAAATATTAAAAAAAAATAACTTATTTTTGTTTTTTTCTCTGTAAAAATCATGTATTTCTAACATTTTTCCTTTTTGTGTTATAATCATAAAATTTAATGCAATAGAAATAACAATGAAAAATATAAAAAAAATGACATACATAATAACCTTAACAGTTTTATTTTTAAAAAAATATATAAACTAAATCTTTTTATCATCAAAAAATAAATTATAAAATATTTAAAAAATTTATTTTTATTTAATTAAAAATTTTAATATACAAATTTTAATATAATTACATAAAAAACTACTATATATTAAATATATATAACAACGTTATAAAATAAAATATAAAAAATTTTTATATATTAATTTGATATAAAAATGTTTTTAATAATATATTAAAATTATACTATTTTATTTTATTAATTTTAGAATTTATATTTTTTCTTACACTTTTTCTATTCATCAAATCATCTATTTGAAACATTTCAATAGTTTCATATTTAATTAGAGCTTCTTTCATAGCATGAAGAATATCAATATTATCTTTTAAAATTTTAAATGCTCTATTATAATTAGATTCTATTAATATTTTTATTTCCTTATCAATAATTCTAATAGTTTTATCAGATATGTTAGAAGCTACAGATATATTTTTTCCTAAAAATATTTCTTCTTTTTCTTTAGTATAAAATATAGGACCTAACTTTTTAGAAAATCCCCATTGAGTTACCATATTCCTTGCTATATTCGTAGCCATTTTTATGTCCTGAAATGCTCCAGTAGAAATATTTTTAGATCCATAAATTATTTCTTCTGCTAGTCTTCCTCCATACAAAGTAGATATTTTACTTTCTAACTTTTGTTTACTCATACTTAATTGATCATCTTCTGGTAAAAAAAAAGTAGATCCTAAAGACATTCCTCTAGGAATTATGGTAACTTTATGAGCTGGATCGTGATCTGGTACTAATCTTCCTACTATTACATGACCTGCCTCATGATACGCTGTAGACTCTTTTTGTTTATCAGTCATAATCATAGATTTTCTTTCTGATCCCATAATTATCTTATCTTTAGAAATTTCAAATTCTGACATAGATATGCTATCTTTATTTAATCTAGCAGAAAGAAGAGCTGCTTCGTTAACTAAGTTTGCTAAATCAGCTCCTGAAAAACCTGGAGTTCCTCTAGCTAAAATAGAAGTTGATACATTTTTTTTTATTAGTACATTTTTCATATGTACTTTTAATATTTGTTTTCTTCCTTTTATATCAGGTAAAGAAACAACTACTCTTCTGTCAAATCTTCCAGGTCTTAACAAAGCAGGATCTAAAACATCAGGTCTATTTGTAGCAGCAATTAATATGACTCCTTCATTTTCTTCAAAGCCATCCATTTCTACAAGTATTTGATTTAAAGTTTGCTCTCTTTCATCATGCCCTCCTCCTAAACCTGCTCCTCTTTGTCTTCCAACAGCATCTATTTCATCTATAAATATTATACATGGAGAAAATTTTCTTGCGTTTTCAAACATATCTCTAACTCTAGAAGCTCCTACTCCTACAAACATTTCAACAAAATCTGAACCTGATATAGTAAAAAATGGAACCTTAGCCTCTCCAGAAACTGCTTTAGCTAATAATGTTTTACCAGTTCCTGGAGGTCCAACCAATAATATTCCTTTTGGAATTTTACCTCCTAACTTTTTAAATTTTTTTGGTTTTTTTAAATATTCTACTAATTCTTTAACTTCTTCTTTAGCCTCATCACATCCAGCAACATCAGAAAAAGTAATTTTTATTTTATTTTCTGGAAGCATCTTAGATTTGTCTCTTCCAAAAGACATAGCACCTTTTCCTCCAGAATTAAGATGTTTTACAAAAAAAATCCATATACCTATTAACAAAAACATAGGAAGCCAAGATACTATAATAGAAGTAAAAAATCCTGGTGACGTAGGAGTTCTACCAAATACTTTGACGTTTTTCAACAATAAAATATCTAACAATTTTTGATCGTTAATTGGTATAGTAGTATAATATTTATTGTTATCTTTATTTACTATTTCTATCTGCCTGCCATCAATCGTAACTTGAGATATTTTATTTTTATTTATTTCTGATAGAAAAGTAGTATAAGATATTCTATTATTAAAAGAATTCTTTGATACAAAACTTTGTAAAATAGACATAAATATAATAGATACAAACAACCAAATAATTATATTTTTAACTGAATCACTCAAGGAACTAACCTCATATAACAACTATTATAAAATAAAATCATCTTATTCCTTTACATACAATAAATAATTCTCTGGAACTGCTATAAGAAGATTTTAACTTATGAATTTTTATATTTATAAAAAAATTTTTTAAAATCTTTATATGCTTATTTAAATATTTTCCTTCAAATGCTTTAGTTACATAAATTCCTTTTTTTAAAAAAATTTTTTTGCATATGTTAAAAGACAAATTTAATAAATTTATCGTATTACAATCATCAACACATTTATTACCACTAATATTAGGTGACATATCAGACATTAATAGATCAATATTATATATACTAATTTTGTTTAAAAAAAGATTTAAAAAACTTTTATTTAATAAATTTCCTTTATAAAAATGTATATTATTAGTAAATTTCATATTATTAATATCGCATGATATAATTCTTCCTCCATTTTTGGTATATTTAGAAGCATATTTTGACCAACCCCCAGGAGAAGATCCTAAATCTATAACATTAATATTTTTCTTAAATATACAACTTTTTAAATTTATCTCATGTATTTTAAACCAAGATCTAGATATTAAATTTTTTTCTATAGAAGTTAAAACATTTTTATCTTTTGAATTTCTTCGTAACCAATTTTTAGAACTTTTAGAAAACTTTTTATATTTCATAATAATTTTTAAAACATTATATATGATCTACATTTAAAATTTTGTATTTTGTTATTCCATTAGGAGTATTAATTACAGATATTTCTCCTACTTTTTTTCCTATTAAACCTCTAGATATAGGTGATTTTATAGAAATAAATTTACTTTTGAAGTTAGACTCATCTTCACCTACAATTTTATATGTAAAAAATTTTTTAGATAACATGTCCATTATAGTCACAGTTACTCCAAAAACTACTTTATTTTTATTTGGTATCTTAGTTATGTCTATTACATTAGCATTAAACAATTTATTTTCTATTTCTTTTATTCTTCCTTCACAAAAACTTTGCTCTTCTCTTGCAGCATTATATTCTGCATTTTCTTTTAAATCTCCATGTTCCCTAGCTTCTTTAATACTATTTATAATTTTTTTCCTTTTAATATTTTTAAGATTGTTCAATTCACTTTTAAGTTTTTTAAATCCTAAAATAGTTATAGGTATTTTATTAACCAAATTAAAACCCCAATTTTATATTATTTCAAAAATTTTAAAAATAATAAAACATTAATATTTTTAATTATATCAAATTATTAATTATTTGTTAAATAACTAATTTTTAATATAATTAATAAAATAAAGAATTAATAATGACATTATTATGCAAAATTTTTAAAAATTAACAAAATTTATATAAAAAATATAAAATTTTTTAAAAATAATATATAAAAATTAATAAAATAATTTTATTAAAAAAGTTTATAATATTTTAAAAAATATTTTATAATATTTCATAATATTATAAACATTATAATAAAAAAAAATGAAAATAGAAGAAATAAAAAATATACTAATAAAAAATATAGATATTTATAAAATAAAAATTAGAAAAGAAAAAGATAATGTAGAAATTACAGCTATAAGTGATGTATTTTTAAATAAAACAGAACTGCAAAGACAACAAATAATATATAAACCTATACAAAAATTTATTATAAAAAAGAAAATACATGCAATTATAATTTATGCATATTCTATAAAAGAATGGAAAAAAAATAATATATATAAACAATATAATACTTAATAAGTTTTTTGTAAAAACAACATATAAGAATTATTATAAATATTAATTTTATAAAATACTGTTAATATTATACAATATAATAGATAAATTTATATAAAAAAAATATTTTTTTGTAATAATATATGATTTTAAAAATATATAAACTTATATAAAATAATCTTATTATTAATATAATAATTTTTAAAAAATAATTTTTATAAATTTTCACAAAAATAATTATTAAATTTTTTTTTAATAATTATGAAAAATATTAAAGTGGATAAATATATGCAAGTAATATTTATAATAAAAAATAACCAATATATGGCTAATTTAGGTGATATAATTAATATAGACAAATTAAATTTAAAAGAAGGAGAAGTATTTAAATCTAAAAAAGTTTTAACAATTTCTAAAAATAAAAATATAGTTATAGGTAAACCATTTATAAAAAAAGAATATGTAACATGTTTAATTAAATCTCATAAAAAAAAAAAAAAAATAAACATAATAAAATTTAAGAGAAGAAAACATTATAAAAAAACACAAGGTCATAGACAAAAATACACTATTATTAAAATAATAAAAATAAGTAACAAAATAGGAATATAAAAATGGCTCATAAAAAAGCTGGAGGATCGACTAGAAATGGTAGAGACTCTAAATCTAAAAGATTAGGAATTAAAAAATTTGGCGGAGAAATTGTAAAAGCTGGAAATATAATATTAACACAAAGAGGAACAAAATTTCATCCAGGAGAACATGTTGGATGTGGAAGAGATCATACTTTATACGCACTAAAAAAAGGTAAAATATATTTTAAAATAAAAGGTAAAAAAAAAAGAAAATATATAAATATTAAATTAATGTAAAAAATGTTATTAAAAAAATAATAAAATATAAAAATTTTAAAAATGTTTTCAAAAATAAAAATATATTTCGTTATAAAGAGAAATAAATGAAATTTTTTGATGAAATTTTAATTAGTATAAAGGCCGGAGATGGAGGAAACGGATGTACAAGTTTTAGAAGAGAAAAATTCATACCTAAAGGAGGACCTGATGGAGGAGATGGAGGGGATGGAGGAAACGTATGGATAATATCTGATTTTAACATTAATACATTAGTAAAATATAATTTTAAAAAGATTTTTTCAGCAGAAAATGGAAAAAATGGAAAAAAAAAGAAATGCTCTGGTAAAAAAGGAAAAGATATTTATATTAATGTTCCTCTAGGAACTAAAGTAATAGACAATAAAAATAAAAAAATTTTAGTAGATATAACAAAAAAAAAACAAACATTTCTTCTTATAAAAGGAGGTAAAAAAGGATTAGGTAATTATAGATTTAAAACTTCTACTAATAGGTCTCCATATAAACATACTAATGGAAAAATAGGAAAAAAATTAGAAATTAAATTACAATTAAGTATATTAGCTGAGATTGGCACATTAGGACTACCTAATTCAGGAAAATCTACATTAGTAAGTAAAATATCTAATTCTAAAACAAAAATTGGAACATATCCATTTACTACTGTATATCCAAATTTAGGAACATTTAAACATTATAAAAAACATTTTGTAGTAGCAGATTTACCAGGAATAATTAAGGGGGCGTCTAAGGGGACAGGATTAGGTATACAATTTTTAAAACATTTAGAAAGGTGTAAAATATTATTACATATAGTAGATTTCTCTTTAAAAAAAAATTCTGATGTTATTAAAAATATAAATATTATAAAAAATGAAATAAAAATATATAACAAAAGAATATTAAAAAAACCTATATGGTTAATATTAAATAAAATAGACAAGATTAATTATAAAGATAAAATAGATATAATAAAGTCAAAATATAAAATAAAAAAAAAATTTTTTTTAATATCAGCTAAATATAATAAAGGAATTAACAATCTTTGTGAAAATATAATAAAATTTTTAAAAAAAAAAAAAAAAAAATAAAAATTAAAAAATTTAAAACCCGAGTATATAAAAATAATACCGGGTTGTAAAAAATAAAATTAATTTAATTTAACGTTTAGAAAATTGTGGTTTTTTTCTAGATTTTCTTAAACCAAATTTTTTTCTTTCTACTTTTCTAGAATCTCTAGTGACAAATCCAACTTTTTTTAATTTTGGTTTAAAACTATTATCATACTCTATTATAGATTTAGTAATACCATGTCTAATTGCGCTAGCTTGACTTGAAATTCCTCCTCCTTTAACAGTAATTTTAAAATTAAATTTATTTTTTATATTTAATAATAATATTGGTTGTAATACTACAGTACATAAAGTCTTATTTTTAAAATAATCATGTATATGTTTTTTATTTATAAATATTTCTCCATTTCCAATTTTTAAAAATACTCTAGCAGAAGAAGTTTTTCTTCTTCCGGTTCCATAATTTTTTGTTTTCATAGTTAACTATATATAATTCCTAATTAAATTTTTAGTAATTTTGGTTTTTGAGAAATGTGTCTCAATACATTACCAGAATAAATTTTTAATTTTTTCATAATAATTTTTCTCAAAGAATTTTTTGGTAACATTCCATTTATAGCATGTCTTATTACTCTTTCAGGATTTAAAGCTAGCATATCTTTTAAACAAATTTTTTTTAAACCCCCTATATGTCCAGTATGTTTATAATAAATTTTATCTTCTATCTTGTTTCCAGTAACAGATATTTTTTCTGCATTTAATATAATTATATAATCTCCATTATTTATATTATTTGCATAATTTGATTTATGCTTTCCCATTAAATATTTAGCAATATTAGATGCTAATCTTCCCAATATTTTTCTTTCAGCATCTACATAAAACCATTTATTTTTGTTTATGTTTTTTGTTAAATAACTTTTCATTTTAAAAAAAATACCTATATGATATTATAGTTAATAATAATTTTAAAAATGTTTTTTACATAATAAATTAACAATATAACACTATATTAAAATAAAATAATATAAATTATTAAAATAAAAATTATCTAATTTTTTAAAATATTATTAACATATATTAAAATTTTAATTTATTTTTTTTGTTATAAAATAAGAGTAAAAATTTTTATGAAATTTAAAACAAATCTTTTGGATTTTAGAAAAAAAATTAACAAAATAGATAAAAAAATAATTAATTTATTATTTAAAAGAAGTTATATTTCTAAAAAAATCGCAGAAATAAAGATATGCATAAAAAAAAATATAAAAGATGAAAATAGAGAAAAAGAAATTTTATTAAAAATATATAACAAATCTAAAAAATATAATATTTATAAAAAACATATAAAAAGAATATTTAAACATATAATAGAAAGTTCTATAAAAATACAAAAAGAAACATTCAAAAAATTAATAAAAAAAAAAATATCTTTGCTAGGTCCAAAAGGATCATATTCATATTATGCAGCAAAAAAATATTGTAAAAAGCATAATATATATAAAAAAAAGTTTAAATATAAAAGTTTTAAAGATTCAGAAAAATCTGTAGAAGAAAAAAAAACTGATATAGCAATATTGCCTCTAGAAAATTCAAACACAGGAAAAATAGAAGAAATATATAATATTTTAGAAAAAACTAAATTGTTTATTGTAGAAGTAATTCATTTTAAAATTGATCATTGTTTACTTTCAAAAGAAAAAATAAAAAAAGAAAAAATAAAAACTATATATACTCATATACAACCATTTTTACAATGTGAAGAATTTATAAAAAAATTTTGTAAAAACAGTAGTATAAAATTTACTAAAAGTACTTCAATTGCTATAAAAAAAATAATTAATAGAAAAGATAAAAATATAGCTGCTATAGGAAGTGAAAAAAATATAAATTTATTTAAATTAAAAATGTTGTCCAAAAAAATATACAATTATAAAAAAAATATTACTAAATTTATTATTTTGAAAAAAAAAGAGAAAATTAAATTATGTACAAAAAAAAAAATATTATTAATAAGATTTTCTTATAAAAACAAAAAATTTCCAAACAAAATTTTTAGTTTTTTATACAAAAACAAAATAGAAATAAAAACAGTTATTTGCAATAAATCAAAAATAAAAAATTATAAAAATATATATTATTTAGAAATAATAAATAATAGTTTTTTAAAAAAAAATATAGATTTTGTATTAAAAAAATTTTTATATATTTCAGAAGATACAAAAATAATAGGAAATTATTAAAATAAAAAATTTAATTTAATGTTTTAAAAAAAATGTTTTTATTATTTAATGAATTTTATATTAAGAGAAAAAAATGTTTAATAATCTAAAAAAAAATTTTAATAACATAATAGAAAAAATATCTGGGCATGGAATAATTACAGAAACAGACATAAAAAATACTATAAGAGAAATAAGAAAATCTTTTTTAGAGTCAGATATACCAATTAAAATAATTAAAAAATTTATAAAAAAAATAAAAATAAAGTCTATAGGAAAGAGAATAAATAAAAGTTTTACACCAGGTCAAGAACTAATAAAAATAATACAAGAAGAAATGATATCAGAATTTGGGAAAAAACCAAGTTTAATAAATTTGTCTACAAAAAGACCTGCAATAATATTAATTGTAGGACTGCAAGGAATGGGTAAAACAACTAGTGTAGTAAAAATTGCAAACTTTATAAAAAAAAACTATAAGAAAAAAGTTTGCACTTTTTCATTAGATATAAAAAGACCAGCGGCTATAGAACAATTAAAGTTTTTATCAAAATTATCAAATATAGACTTTCTTAACATACATAATAAAAGAGAACATATAAAAATATTAAAATCAGGACTTAAAGAAGCAAAAAAAAAAATGTATGATTGTATAGTTGTAGATACTGCTGGAAGGTTGCATATAAATAAAAATATGATGAATGACTTAAAAAATTTTCAAATATTTTTAAATCCTATAGAAACATTATTAGTATGTGATGCTATGATAGGGCAAGATTCTATAAAAATAATAGAAACTTTTAAAAAATATGTAAAAATAACAGGAATAGTGTTAACGAAAACAGATAGTGATGCAAGATGTGGTATTGCATTTTCAGCAAATAAAATTACAAAAAAGCCAATAAAATTTTTGTGTGATGGTGAAAAAATAGATAAAATAAAAATATTTAAACCAAAAAAAATAGTAAATAAGATAATAGGAATGGAGGATATAACATCCTTAATAGAAAAAATAAATTTAAAAATAAAAAAAGATAATTATATTTTAAATAAAAATCAGTCACATATAAAAAATACGTTTAATTTAAATAATTTTTTAGAACAAATTGATCAATTAAATAAAATGGGTGGAATAGAAAAAATAATAAATAAAATACCTTTTAGAAATGTAAACAGAAATAAAGAAATAAAAAATTTAAATAACTCTTTAGTAAAAAGCTTTAAAGTAATAATACAATCTATGACAAAAAAAGAAAGAGAAAATCCTAAAATAATAAAGGGATCTAGAAAAAAAAGAATAGCTTTAGGATCTGGAACAACAGTTCAAAAAATTAATATACTTTTACAAAAATTTTATAATATAAAAAAAATTATGAAAAAAATAAAAAAAAATGGAACAAAAAATTTTTTTCAAAATTTTTTTGTAAATAAAATTTTTTAAAAAAATATAGGAAAAATAATAATATGATAAAAATAAGATTATCTAGAAAAGGATCTAAAAAAAAACCATTTTATAAAATAATAGTTTCTGATGTAAGATTTCCACAAAATGGAAGATTTATAGAAAAAATAGGATATTATAATCCAATAAAAAAAAAACTAAAAAATAATTTTTATATTTCAAAAAAAAGAACACAGTTTTGGATAGAAAAAGGAGCAATATTATCAAAAAGAGTAAAAAATATAATAAAGAAAAATAAATTATGCTTATAGTTGGTAAAATAATAAAATCATATGGTATTTTAGGGTGGTTAGTTATAGTCTCTTTTACAGAAAATAAAGAGAAAATATTTAAATATTCTCCATTATATATATATGTAAATAGAAAATATAAAGTTATAAAAATAATAAAGTGGAAAAAATATAAAAAAAAAATATTAATAAAAATTTATAAAATAAAAAATAGAACAGAATCTGAAAAATTTATTAAAAAAAATATATTTATAAAAAATTCTTCTTTACCTAAACTTTCAAAATATGAATATTATTGGAAAGATATAATAAAATGCAGAGTATTTGATAAAAATAATATCTTTTTAGGAAAAATATTAAAAATTATAGATATAAAATCATATGATATATTAGTTATAAAAATATGTAAAAAAAATGTATTAAAAAAAGAAATTTTAATACCATTTATAATAAAAAAATATATACAAAATATAAATTTACATAAAAAAAAAATAATAATAAAAAATTATTCACATTTTACTTAAAATAATGGATCAAAAAAATAAAATTACAATAAATATTATAACTATATTTCCAAAAATGTTTGATTCTATATTAAAATATGGAATAATAAATAAATCTATAAAGTCTAAAATATTAAAAATAAGATTTTGGAACCCTAGAAAGTTTACAAACAAAAAAAGTAAAAGTATAGATAATAAACCTTATGGAGGTGGACCTGGAATGGTTATGAATCCATATCCACTATATAAAACTATAAAATATATAAAGTCTTTATATAATAAAAATAATATAAAAACTATTTATTTGTCTCCACAAGGTAAAAAAATAAATAAAAAGAATATATTAAATATATTAAAATATAAAAAATTAATATTAGTTTGCGGAAGATATGAAGGAATAGATGAAAGAATAATATTAAAAGAAATAGATGAAGAAATATCAATAGGAGACTATGTATTATCTGGTGGAGAAATACCATCGATTGTATTGATTGAATGTATTATAAGATTTATACCTGGCATATTAAAGAATAAATGTATTAAAGAAGATTCTTTTTTTAATGGATTATTAGATTATCCAAATTATACTAAACCTAAAAAATTTAAAGGAATGAATGTCCCTAAAATTCTTTTGTCAGGAAATCACAAAAATATAAAATTATGGAAAACAAAAGAATCTCTTAGAAATACTTTAATAAAAAGGCCTGATTTGTTTGAAAAAAAACTAAAAAAAGAAAAAAAAAAAATTTTAAAAATATTTAAAAAAAAATATAAAAAATAATGTAAAAATAAAAATAAGATGAAAAGTTGTGAAAAATATAATAAGAAAAATAGAAAATAAGAATATTTCAAAAAATGTACCAAAATTTAGATCTGGTGATACTATTAACGTACAAAGTTGGGTATTCGAAGGAGATAAAAAAAGAATACAAAATTTTGAAGGAATTGTAATCGCTTTAAGAAATAGAGGATTTAGATCATCATTTTGTGTAAGAAAAATCTCTAATGGAGAAGGAGTAGAAAAAATTTTTAAAAAATATTCCCCTATAATAAAGAATATAGAAATAAAGAAATATGGAAAAGTTAAAAAGTCTAAACTTTATTATATAAGAAATTTGCATGGAAAGTCTTATAAAGTAAAAGAAAGAAAATATAAAAAAAAAAATTAAAAAAATTATTTTTAAAAAATCATGCAGTAAAACTGCATGATATAAAATATAATTTTTAAAAAATTTAAATATAAATAACAATGTACTATATATAAATAAACATTAATAAAAAAAATTATAATTATATTAATATACAACATTTTATATATATTAAAAAATATTAAGTTATAAATACTAAAAATATTAAAAAAATATATTTAAAAAATATTTTTCTTAAATTAAAAAATAAAATATATATTTTGTAAATTAAAATTATTAAAAATTAGAAATTTTATGTTATAAAGTTTAATTTATATAATTTTAACAAAATATTAATAAAAACTTATTAAACTAACTTTATACATACTTTACAAAATAATTTAAATTATATTTATTAATAAAAATTGTATATAATAAATATTATTTTTATAAAAACTGAAAAAACTTTTTTTATGAAAAAGAAAAAAATAGTTTTATTAATAAATGGGCCTAATATAAATATGTTAGGAGAAAGAGAAACTAATATATATGGTAAAGTAACTTTAAAAGAATTAGTAAAAAAATTGAAAAAAAAAGCAAATTTTTTAAAAATTAAGTTAAAAACATTTCAATCTAATTCTGAATCTAATTTAATTAAAAAAATCCAAAAGTCAAAAAACTTAGTAAAATATATTATAATAAATCCAGCAGCATATACACATACAAGTATAGCCATGAGAGATGCTCTTTTATCAGTTAAAATTCCATTTATAGAAGTTCATATATCTAATATATATTCTAGAGAAAATTTTAGATCAAATTCTTGGTTTTCAGATATTTCATCTGGAATAATATGTGGGTTTGGAATAAAAGGATATTTTTTAGCATTAGATGTAATATATGAGAAAATAATAAAAAAAAAATTTAAAAACATAAAAAAATAATATATAAAATTTTGCACTTTTCTTAAAAAAAAAATAGAAAAGTGCAGTTATTTATTAAATTTTAATAAGTTTTAAAAAATATATATTTTATATATAGTTTTTATTACTTAAATAAATAAAATCATATATTTATTTTCTAAACTCTATTTTTTAAAAAATGTATTAATCGTGTAATATCTTTAGGAAGATTAGAATTAAATTTTAATATATTTTTTTTTTTAGGATGTTCTAATTTTATCATTACTGAATGCAATGCCTGTCTTGGAAAATTTTTTATATAATTCAAACAATCTTTTTCTAGACAATGTATATTTCTATTATCAAAATATTTTTTATCTCCTATTATAGGATGATTAATATATAAAAAATGAACTCGTATTTGATGAGTTCTTCCTGTTTTTAATTTTATTCTTAAATGTGTACAATTTGAAAATCTATTAATAACTTTATAATAAGTAATTGCTTTTTTCCCACAATCATTAACACACATTTTAGTTTTAAAAAAATTATGTCTTTTAATAGGAGCAGATATATAACCATCAGTAAGTATATTACCTAAAACAACAGCCTCATACTCTCTTACTATTTCTCTTTTTTTTATTAGTTCTAAAAGTTTGTTATAAGAAAATAAATTTTTTGCAATGACTAATAATCCTGTTGTATCTTTATCAAGTCTATGAACTATTCCAGCTCTAGGAATATTTTTAGATTTTTTAAAATAATATAAAATAGCGTTTAATATAGTTCCAGACTTATTTCCATTACCAGGATGCATAACAATATTTTTATCTTTATTTATTATAGCAATATGTTTGTCTATATATATAAAATTTAATAAAATATTTTCTGGTAAATGTATTTTTTTAATAAAAATTTTTTCTATAAAAATTATTATAGAATAATTTATTTTTTTGCTAGGTTTAGTACAAACTATTCCATTTAAAAAAACTTGATTTTTATGAAAAAATCTTTTTAATTGTGTTCTAGAATATTTAATAATTTTTTTTAATAAAATTATGTCTATTCTATTTTTTTTTTTTAAATTAACAAAAAACACATTTTTTCTACCAATTTTATAATACATAAAAAAAATAATATATTTTATAATAAAAAATTAAAATTGTTTCTAAAATAATAAATAAAAAAATATAATTTTTAAAACTTTTTTCACAAAATAAATAAAATTATATAATATGAAAAATAATATAATTAAATATATAAGATATTACAAATAAATTTAAAAATTTTATATTTAATATAATTTTAATAACTTTATAAACTAAATATATATTAAAATTAAATCATACATATAAATTATATATCAAAAATTAGAAAAAGTATAAAAATGAAAATAAAAACTTATCAAATTAAAAAAATGTTTATAAATTTTTTTAAAAAACGTGGTCATAAAATAGTTAAAAGTGGACCAATAATATCTAAAAAAGATAAAACATTACTTTTTACTAACGCTGGAATGAATCAATTTAAAAAATATTTTTTAGATAAAAAAAAAATAAAATATAAGAAAATAGTTACATCTCAAAAATGTATTAGAATGGGTGGAAAAAATAATGATGTTAAACAAGTTGGAAAAACTCCATATCATCATACTCTATTTGAAATGTTAGGAAATTTTAGTTTTGGCAGTTATTCAAAAAAAAAAGCAATTTTTTATGCATGGGAATTATTAACTAACAAAAAATATTTCAATTTAAAAAAAAAAAAATTGTTTGTTACAGTAAATTATTCAGATAAAGAAACTTATGATATATGGTCAAAAAAAATAAAAATATCAAAAAAAAATATAAAAATATCAAAAAAAAATAGCAATGATAATTTTTGGGAAATGGGAGAAACTGGACCTTGTGGAAATTCTACAGAAATATTTTATAAAAAATGTTATATAAAAAACAAAAAAAAAATAAAAAACTTTGTAGAAATATGGAATATAGTATTTATTCAATATAATAAAATAAGAAAAAATAAATTTGTTAAATTAAAAAATTTATATATAGATACTGGAATGGGTCTAGAAAGAATTTCATATATATTACAAAAAAAAAAATCTACTTATGAAATAGATATTTTTAAAAATGTTAAAAATAAAATAATTGAAATAAGCAAATCTAAAATAATATGTAAAAAATCTGTTAATATAATTTTAGATCATATTAGAACTATATATTTTATTATATCAGAAGGAATAACACCATCAAATAAATATCAAGGATATATATTAAGAAAAATAATTAGAAGAACTATACTATGTGGAAAAAACCTAAATATAAATACACCATTTTTATATAAATTAGTTGAAAAAGTTATAGAAAGTAATAAAAATAAAATATTTAAAAAAAAAATAAAAAAAATTCTAGAAAAAGAAGAAAAAATTTTTAAAAAGACTATTAATGAAGGATTAATATATTTAAAAAAAAAAATATTAAATAAAAAAATAAATGAAAAAACAGTGTTTTATTTATATGATACTTTAGGTGTTCCTATAAATATATCTATAAACGAATGTAAAAAAAATAAAATAGAAATTAACAAAAGTAAAATAAAAAAAATAATAAAAAAACACAGTAAAAAAAACAAAAAAAAAAATATATTCAAAAAAAATAATAAAAATTATATCTTAAAAATAGAAAAAACAAAATTTTTAGGATACAAACTAAAAAAAATAAAAAGTAGTATTGTTGGAATATATATAAATAAAAAAAATAAAGAAATAATAAAAGAAAGAGAAAAAGGAGAAATTATACTAAAAGAAACAACTTTTTATGGAGAATCATCTGGTCAAGTTGGAGACTCTGGTAAAATATATAATAAAAATTCTATATTTATAGTAAAATGTACTAAAAAAATAAATAATATAATAGTACATATAGGAAAAGTAATAAAGGGAAGCTTTTTAATAAAAAATAAAGTAAATTTAAAAATAGATTATAAAAAAAGATTATCTATACAGTCAAATCATACATCAACTCATCTTCTACATGAAACTTTAAAAAAAATTTTAGGTAAAAAAATAAGTCAAAAGGGATCTAAAATTAAAAAAAAATATTTTACATTTGATTTTTCATATAAAAAAAAAATATCAGAAAAAAAAATATATAAAATAGAAAAAATAATAAATAAAGAAATACAAAAAAATCATATTGTTGAAACAAAAATTATTGACTCAAAAAAGTATAAAAATTTATTTAAAAAAAATAAGTTAGAAAAAAAAAATTATAAAAATATAAGAATAGTGAAAATAGGAAACTTTTCCTTAGAAGCATGCTCAGGAACTCATGTAACAAGTACAGGAGAAATAGGAATATTTAAAATTTTTAAAACATATAAAATATCAAGTAAAAATTATAGAATAAAATCTTCAACAGGAAGATATGCTCTAAAAAAAATATATATAAATGAAAAAATTATAAAAAATATATCTATAGAAAAAAAAATAAAAAATAAAAATATATTAAAATATATTAATTTAATATGTAAAAAAAATAAATTATTAGAAAAAAAAATATTTTTGTTACAAGAAAAATTATTAAATAAAAAAATAAAAAAAACAATAAAAAATATAATAAAAATAAATAAATATTTTATAATAACAAAAATTTTATACAATCAAAACAATATATTAATAAGAAAGTTTATAGACAAATTAGAGTCTATAAACAATAAAATAATAACAATAATAGCAAATATAAAAAATAATAATGTATATATAATAGTAAAGGTTTCAAAACATATATTAAAAAAAGTAAATGCTATTAAAATATTAAAAATAATAAATTTAAGAACTAATGGAAATGGAGGAGGAGGAAATAATTTAGCTCAAGGAGGTAACAAAAATATAGATTTAACAAAAAAAACATTGAATAATATAAATCTTTGGTTTCCGTATAAATAAGAAATAAAATATTTTTTTAAAAACTTTAAAACATAAATAATAATTATATTATATATAAAAGGAAAAACTATGCTTATACTAACTCGAAGAATAGGAGAAACTTTAGTTATAGGTGATGAAATTACAGTAACCGTATTAGGAATAAAAGGAAATCAAGTAAGAGTTGGTATAAATGCACCAAAAGATATATCTGTACATAGAGAAGAAATATATGAAAGAATACAATCAGAAAAAAAGATAAATAAATAAAAACTGCGTCTTGCTTAATATTAAGGCAAGACGGAGTAAAATTTTTAAAAAACATTTGACTTAATAAGTAAAAAAAGTAAAATTTAATTTGTAATAAAAAAAAATATTGGTGAGATGACCGAGAGGCTTAAGGTATTCCCCTGCTAAGGGAACATACATATTACATGTATCGAGGGTTCGAATCCCTCTCTCACCTGTTTTAATAAAATTATATTTTTTTAAAAAACAATATTATTTATATTTATAAAAAATATTTAATTAGCATCCGTAGCTTATTAGGATATAGCACTCGGCTACGAACCGAGAGGTTGAAGGTTCGAATCCTTCCGGATGCAACAAAAGTAAATTACATATATTAATATATTTTTAATATACAAAAATTTTATATAAATTATTGTTTTAAAATGTTAAAAAATTGGAGTAAATAATTTGACATATAAATATTTACATAAATTTAAATGGATAAAAAATAATAAGAAAATATTTAAAAAAATTTATAGAGGTATAGAAAGAGAATCTATAAGAATAGATAAAAATGGAAATTTTTCAAAAAAAATGCATCCAAAATCTTTAGGGGAACCATTAACACATAAATGGATAACTACTGATTTTTCAGAAAATTTGATAGAACTAATTACTCCTAAAATAAAAAATGTAAATGAATTAATAACTTTTTTAAAAGATATTTATACATATACAATAAAAAATTTAGATTCAGAAATGTTATGGCCTTTAAGTATACCCCCTTATTATCCAAAAAACGAGAATATAATAAAAATAGCAAAATATGGAAATTCATATGAAGGAAGAAAAAAAGAACTATATAGAATAGGTCTAAAAAATAGATATGGAACTTATAAAAATATAATTTCTGGAATACATTATAATTTTTCTCTATCTATAGAATTTTGGAAAAAATATAATAAAAAAAAAAAAATAAATAAAAATATAATTTCAAAAGGATACATGCATATAATAAGAAATTATTATAGATTCGGTCATTTAATATCATATATATTTGGATCATCTCCATACATTTCTAAAAAAATCAATATAAAAAAGAGTATATATAAAAAAAAATACTATTTAAAAGAAAATAAAGACATATTATATTCAAAATGGTCTACTTCATTGAGAAATAGTAATATAATAAACAACAATAATATAAAAAAAAAAATAAATATAAAATTTAATTCTTTATCAGAATATATAAAAAAAGTAAAAAAAGCACTAAACACAAAAGACAAAGAATTTAAAAAAATAAAAAATACAAAAAAAGATAAAAAAAAACAGATAAATAATAACATAATACAGTTAGAAAATGAACTTTATATTCAAATAAGACCAAAACAAAACACAAAAAAAGATGAAACTCAACTAAATGCTTTAGAAAAAAGAGGAATAAAATATATAGAAATAAGATCATTAGATGTAAACCCGTTTTCTTACATAGGTATAAAAAAATATCAAATATTATTCTTAGACTTATTTTTAATTTGGTGTACATTGACAAAATCACCATATATAAAAAAAAAAGAAATGAAAAAAATAAATATTAATTGGGAAAACATATGTATTAAAGGTAAAAAACCAGGACAAAAAGTATATATATATAAAAGAAAAGAAATATTCATTAAAAATGGATTAAAAATATTAAAAGAAATAAAAAAAATTGCAAAAATATTAGACTCTAATACAAAATTAAAAGAATATGAAAAATCTTGTAAAAAAATAAAAAAAATTTTAAAAAATAGAGAACTAACATATTCTTCAAGAATAACAAAAATTTTAAAAAAAAATGGTATTAAAAATTTTGGTTTAAAAATTTCTAAAAAATACTTAAAAAAAAATATAAATAATAAAATAAAAAAAAAAAATAAAATAAATCTAATTAAAGAAAAAAATGAGTCAATAATAAAAAAAATAATAATTGATAAAAAATAATACAAAACATATTAAATAAAAATTTTTTTAAAAAAAAATATTATTTTTTTATTATTTCTATCTTATTTTTATAAGATATTAATGCAATATCTGCCTTTCTTAAAGAAAATATTCCAACAGTAACTACTCCTGGAATATTATTTATTTTTTTTTCCATTTTTATAGGATCTTTTATAAAAAGATTATATATATCAATTATAATATTGTTATAATCAGTTAAAAAGTTTTTTCTTAATATAGGAATACCACCTAATTCAATTATTTTTTTTTTTACAAAAGAATAAGAAATAGAAATAATTTCTATAGGAACAGGATTTTTTGTTCCTAAAATACTAACTTTTTTAGTAAAATCAGCTATACAAATAAAAGTTTTAGACATTCCTGCTAAAATTTTTTCTCCAGTTAAAGCCCCTCCTCCTCCTTTTATCATTTGCATTTCATTATTTATTTCGTCTGCACCATCTACATAAATTTCTATATTATCTATTTCTCTGGCATCAAATACTTTAATATTATATTTTTTTAAATAAAAACTAGAAATTTTAGAACTAGAAACTACTCCTCGTATAAAATTAGAAACTTTTTTTAACTTTTTTATAAAAGTCAAAACAGTACTTCCAGTTCCTATTCCTAATATAGAATCTTTAGTAACATATTTTAATGCAGCAGAAGATGACCTCTTTTTTAATTTTTTTGTATTCATGGAAAATAGTCTTTAAAAATATAATTATAAAAAATATAAAAATATCAAAAATATTTATAATTTATAAAAACTGGGGCACCTGGATTCGAACCAGGGATGCCGGTATCAAAAACCGATGCCTTAACCACTTGGCTATGCCCCAAAAAAAATATTATAATGAAAAGTACGGAGAGCGAGATTTGAACTCGCATGCTTTTAAAAGCGTCAGAACCTAAATCTGATGCGTATACCTATTCCGCCATCTCCGCTTGTGATAAACAAATATAATATTAAAAAATCTAGCTATGATGGGATTCGAACCCATGACCTCAGCGTTATGAGTGCTGTGCTCTGACCTGCTAAGCTACATAGCTATATTATAAATTAAAATAGTTTAAAACTAAAATATACTAAATTAAAAAAAAATTATCAACAAATTTTAAGAATGTTTTATAAAATAAAAATAAATTTAAATTTAATTATTATATAATGTATATAATTACATATAAATATTTTATTAAAAAAATAAAAAATAAAAAAAATAATCTTATGAATAAAATTAATATAAACACAAATTTCATATACAAAATAATTAAAAAAGATATTATTAAAAATAAATCATTGAATGTAAAAACACGGTTTCCTCCTGAACCAAATGGATATCTTCACATAGGACATGCTAAATCAATTTTTATAAATTTTAATATAGCTAAGAAATATTTAGGGCAATGCAATTTAAGATTTGATGATACTAATCCATCAAAAGAAAAAAAAAAATATATAAAATCTATAAAAAAAGATATAAAATGGTTAGGATTTGAATGGCACGAAGGTGCAAAATATACTTCTAACTATTTTAACATATTTTATAAATATGCAATGATATTAATAAAAAAAGGATTAGCATATGTAGATAATTTAAATAAAAAAGAAATAAAAAAATATAGAGGAAACTTCAAAAAAAAAGGTAAAGAAAGTCCATTTAGAAATAGAAAAATTGAAGAAAATATAAACTTATTCAAAAAAATGAAATATGGAATTTTTAAAGATGGTAGTGCATGTTTAAGAGCTAAAATAAATATGAGATCTAAAATAATAGTAATGAGAGATCCTGTTTTATATAGAATAATAAAAAATAAAAAACATCATAAAACAAAAAATAAATGGTGTATATATCCTACATATGATTTTTCACATTGCATATCAGACTATTTAGAGAAAATAACTCATTCCATATGTACTATGGAGTTTTTAGATAATAAAATTTTATACAACTGGATATTAAATAATATAGAAATTAAAAATAAGCCTAAACAGTATGAATTTGCAAGATTAAATATAGAAAACAATATTCTTTCAAAAAGAAACATAAAAAAATTAATAAAAAAAAAAATAGTAAAAAATTGGTCAGATCCAAGACTTCTGACAATATCTGGATTAAAAAAAAGAGGATACACGCCTTCATCAATAATAAATTTTTGTAATCATATAGGTGCAACTAAAAAAGAAAATTTCATTCAAATGTCTTATTTAGAACATTTTATAAGAAATGACTTAGAATATAAAGTAAAAAGAGCTATGGCTGTAATAAATCCTATAAAAATTGTTATATACAATTTATCCAAAAATTATAAAAAAATTATTACAGTTCCTAATCATCCTAATATGAAAGAATTTGGTATTCAAAAAATTACTTTAAGAAGAGAAATATATATAGACAAATATGATTTTGAAGAAAAAACAAAAAATAAAAAAAAACTATTTATAAATGGTAAAGTAAAATTAAGATATTCATACATAATAAAAGCTAAAAAAATAAAAAGAAATAAACTAAACGAAATAAAAACAATTTATTGCAAATGTTACAAAAATATAAATTTAAAAAATAAAAAAAATAAAAATTGTGCAATAATACATTGGATATCTATAAAAGACTCTATAAAAACAAAATTTAAAATATATAAAAATTTATTTAAAACTAAGTATCCTGAAAATAAGAAAAATATGCTACAATATATAGATAAAAATTCAAAAGAAGTTAAAATAGGTTTTTCACAAAAAGATATTTTATCTAAAATTTTAAAAAATTATATACAATTTGAAAGAATTGGATATTTTATGTTAAACAAATTATCAAAAAAAAGAAACATTACTTTTACATGTGTTGTAAATCTAAAAAAAAATATATAATTTTACAAAATATTATTAAAAACCTACTTTAAATAAAATGTTAAAAAAATGTCAAAAATAAAAAAAATATATGCTAGAGAAATAATAGATTCTAGAGGATATCCTACAATAGAATCTGAAGTATACTTAGAAAATGGTTCTTATGGAAGATCTAGTGTTCCTTCAGGAGCGTCAACTGGATCAAAAGAAGCACTAGAATTAAGAGACAAAAATAAAGAATATTTTTTTGGAAACGGAGTTTTAAAAGCAGTTAAAAATGTAAATTGTATAATATCTAAAATATTAAAAAATAAAAATGCAAAAGAACAAGAAAAAATAGATGAAATAATGATAAGAGAAGATGGAACAAAAAATAAATCTAATCTGGGATCAAATGCAATACTTTCTGTATCATTAGCTATTGCAAAAGCATATTCTGCATATAAAAAATTTGATTTATATGAATATATATATAAATTGTCAAATCAAAAAGAAAGTATAATAATGCCAAGACCTATGATAAATATAATAAATGGAGGTAAACATGCTAATAATAATTTAGATATACAAGAATTTATGATACAACCTAAAAATAATATATCTATAAAAAAATCTGTTAGAATTGGATGTGAAATATTTCATTCATTATATAACATATTAAAAGAAAATAATATAAGCACATCAGTTGGAGATGAAGGAGGTTTTTCTCCTAGTTTATGTAATAATGAAGAAGCTTTAAAATTTATACAAAAATCTATAAAAAAAACAAAATACATATTAGGGGAAGATATAAATATTGCTATAGATTGCGCTTCTTCAGAATTATATAATAAACATACTAAAAAATATGAACTAAAAAATGAAAAAAAATTTTTTAATTACAAAGAATTTACAAAATATCTAAAAAACATATCTAAAAAATATTATATTTCATCTATAGAAGATGGATTAGAAGAAAATGATTGGAAAGGATTTACATACCAGACAAAAAAAATTGGAAAAAACATACAAATAGTTGGAGATGATTTATTTGTAACTAATCCAACTATATTAAAAAAAGGTATTTCAAAAAAAGCTGCTAATGCTATTTTAATAAAATTAAATCAAATAGGAACTTTAACAGAAACACTAAAAACTATTTGTATAGCAAAGAAAAATAATTACAATACAATAATTTCTCATAGATCAGGAGAAACAGAAGATACATTTATATCAGATTTGTCTGTAGGAACTATATCAAAACAAATAAAAACTGGGTCTATGTCTAGATCTGAAAGAACTTCTAAATACAATAGACTTATAAGAATAGAAGAAAAACTATCTAAAACTAATTATAAAATTATTATATAGACAATAATAATGCATATAAAAAATATAAAAAATAAAACATTTATAATAGATGGAACTTATCATATATATAAATATTATTTTGGAATACCAACATTAAAAAACAATGTTGGAATACAAACAAATATAATACATGGTTTTATTAATATGATAAGCATAATTTATAAAAAATATAATCCAAATAAAATAATAATTGTATTTGATTCTAAAAAAAAAACTTTAGAAAAAAAATATATAAAGAATATAAAAAAAATAGACCATCTATGCCAAAAAAAATTGTATCTCAAATAAAATATTTACATTTTGTGATAAAAAATTTAGGAATACCTATAGTAATTATACCATTTATAGAAGCGGATGATACAATTGGGATATTATCAAAAATAGAAAATAAAAAAAATAATTATGTATTTATATTAACTAATGATAAAGATATTTATCAAATAATAAATTCAAAAACATTTATTTTAAAAAGTTTATATAAAATAATAGGAAGAAATGAGGTAAAAAAAGAATATAAAATATTACCTAAAAATATACCAGATTATTTATCACTAGTAGGAGATAGATCTGATAATATTCCAGGAGTTCCGTGCATAGGAAAAAAAACAGCTCAAAAACTTATAAAAAAATATAAAAATCTAAAAAACATATATAAAAATATTAAAAAAATAAAAAATCTAAAAATAAAAAATAAAAAAAATATAATAAATAACTTAAAAAAAAAAGAAGAAGAAGTAATGTTTTCATTAAAACTTACTAAATTAAATTTAAATTTTAAAATAAAAAATAAATTTAAAAATTTAAAATTAAAAAATCCAAACATAAAAAAACTAAACATATTTTTAAAAAAAATAAATTTAATAGATAAAATAATAAATAAAAACATAATTATAAAAAAAAAATAAATGTAAACAATATAATTTAAAAATAGTAATTTTATAAATAATTTAAATAAAATGAGATAACTAAAATTTTATTATAAAAAAAAATATGAAAAAAATAAAAAATATAGCAATAATAGCTCATGTAGATCATGGAAAAACAACATTAGTAGATAAATTATTGCAATCATCTATATACTATGAAAAAAAAAATAATATAGAAGATAGAATAATGGATTCTAATCTTTTAGAAAAAGAAAGAGGTATTACGATAATATCAAAACATACATCTATATTTTGGAAAGAATATAAAATAAATATAGTAGATACTCCTGGACATGCTGATTTTGGGGGAGAAGTAGAAAGAATAATGTCAATGGTAGATTCTGTATTATTAATAGTAGATTCGTTAGAAGGGCCTATGCCTCAAACAAGATTTGTAACTAAAAAATCTTTTTTATATAATTTAAATCCAATAGTAGTAATAAACAAAATAGATAGAAAAAATGCTAGACCTGAATGGGTATTGAACAAAATATTTGATTTATTTATAAATCTTGATGCCACAGAAAAACAACTTGATTTTCCAACAGTATACACTTCTGCATCATTAGGAACTTCAGGAACAGATCTAAAAAATATAAAAAGTAATATGATTCCTCTAATAGAAACAATAATAAAACATACTCCAACTCCCAAAATTTCAAAAGATGAAAGTTTAAAACTTCAAATATCACAAATAGATTATGACAACTATTTAGGACACATAGGAATAGGAAAAATAAAATCTGGAAAAATAAAAAAAAATCAAAATGTTATAATAAAAAACAATAAAAATAAAGAAAATACAGGAAAAATAAACAAAATATTACACTATTGTGGTCTTAAAAAAGTAGAAATAGATAGATCTAATGCAGGAGAAATAGTTTTGATATCTGGAATAGAAAACATAGAAATATCTGATACTATATGTGATAAAAAAGAAACTAAACCTTTACCTGATATATCAATAGACAAACCAACAGTAAAAATATTTTTATCAGTAAATACATCCCCTTTAGCAGGAAAAGAAGGAAAATATTTAACTTCTAGACAAATATTAGATAGATTAAAAAAAGAAACATCTAGAAACGTTTCATTAGAGATAGATTATAAAAATAATTCAAATATATTTTGTATATCTGGAAGAGGAGAACTACATTTATCTATTCTTATAGAAACTATGAGAAGAGAGGGATTTGAAATGGAACTATCTAGACCAAAAATAATTTTTAAACAAAAAAAAGATAAAATATATGAACCATATGAAAATTTAATTATAGATGTAGAAAAAAAACATCAAGGGAATGTTATGAAATTTATTGGTGAGAGAAAAGGAAATTTAAAAAATATAATTGTTAGCAATGAGAAAGATAGAATATGTTTAGACTATAGTATTTCTAGCAGAGCATTAATAGGATTTAGATCAGAGTTTAACAATATAACTTCTGGAACTGGAATATTTTATTCTTCTTTTAATAAATATGATTTAAAAAGAAATTATACAGTAGGACAAAGAAAAAATGGAGTTTTAATATCTAACAAAAGAGGAAAAGCATTAGGAT